>JANOTE010000655.1:0-7295 GCA_031416195.1 Rhodoferax sp. | reverse complement strand
CAGGCGCCTGCTGCTGGCTGTGCGCACCACCGATGTAGTGGCCCGCTTCGGCGGCGATGAGTTCGTGGTGCTGCTGGACACCGAGGTGCGGCACGACACGCCAGACCGGGTCTGCCAGCGAGTCTTCGCGCAACTGCAAGCCCCATGCGTGTTCGCGCAAGGCCAGGCGCAGATCGGTGCCTCCATCGGCATTGCCCAACACCCGCCGCTGCCCAATCTCGCTGACGACCTGCTCAAGCGCGCTGACGCAGCAATGTTTGAAGCCAAGCGCGTGGGCAAGGGGTGTGTGCGGGTGGCGAGCGTTTGACTACTGCCGCGCCATGCGTAATTTCTTCCACAGCGCTGCCGGATAGCTGGTGCGATAGGGGTTGATGTCGAGCCCACCGCGGACATACAACACATCTAAAGCGGCGAGCGTTGTTGATGCCCAGGTTGCACCCCCCAACAGCCTGAATCGGGGCAGCGGCAGTCACCCGAAAAATCAGGTTGCGCAAGACGCGGTCAAATCCGTGGAGCCGCAGCTCCACGCGTGCATCTGGAAAAATATTAGACCGCTGAATTCAGTCGCAAATTTATTTCCACTTGAAGCCCATGCCCACCTGCACACCCCATTCCTGTCCGGTCGTTGTCACCCCTGCGCCCCATGCAGTATTGCCGTTGCTGGCAAGCGATTTGAACTGGATCCCCACGGCGGTATACCCGCGATAGCTGCCGACCCCGGCACCGAAGCTCTTCTCGCCTGGTGCCAAAGGCGGCGCAACGGCGGCCGCCAACGCAAAACTCATCGCTGTGCCCGAGTATGCGACGCGTGAAATATCCTGCAGCTGCGACAGATTGACCGCGTCGGTGGGGTTGATGCCTGGCGCCACGTTCGTGATGCGCCGCTCGCTGCCCGCTGATCCAACAGAAATCGTGTGTGGCTGATCAGCAACTGAAAACGCGCCCAAGGCGACAGACCGGTTGGCGGTTGCTTTGGCGCTGGCACCGAGAGCCACAGCGTCGTTGCCTGAGGCCAGTGAGTTGTCACCTATCGCGACTGTTGGGTCTGCAATGGCCTGCGCCTGATTGCCGATGGCCACCGATCCTGCAAAAGTAGCGATGGCTCGAAACCCAATGGCAGTCGTATTTTCATCCTTGGCCGTTGCGTAAGCACCGTAGGCGGTGGCACCATTGACGGCTGTCGCAGCGCTGCCTGCGCTGGCACCCAGGCCCGTGGCCGTGGTGTCCCTGCCGTTTGCCACGGTCAAAATGGCGCTGGTCACAGCGCTGGGTGTTGTATTGTGAAAAACAGGACCGAGGGTCAACGCGTTGCCACTGGCGCCCCCGCCAATCGTGGATCCAACCAGCGTCGCGCCCTGCTCCGTGGCAGCAATGGAAGCGGAAATGATGGGCGCGATGGAGGTCGACAGATTGACAATACTGTTGCTCACATTATTCAACCCGGTGGAGAGCGAAACCACGCTGAAGGCTGTCGTGGCAGCGAGTGTGCCCACACCGGTGGACAACGAAGTGATGCCTGTGTTGGCTGCGCTGACGCTGGTGGAGAGTGACGAGATGCCGTTGGAGGTGACCGTCGACAAGGAACTAATGCTACTACTCGCATTATTCAACCCGGTGGAGAGCGAGACCACGCTGAAGGCTGTCGTGGCAGCGAGTGCGCCCACACCGGTGGACAACGAAGCGATGCCTGTGTTGGCTGCGCTGACACCGGTGGAGAGTGACGAGATGCCGTTGGACGTGACCGTCGACAAGGAACCAATGCTGCTTGTCACCGCGTTGATGCCAGTGGACAGCGAGGCCACGCCACTCAAGGTTGCACTGACACTGGTCGAAAGTGAGAGCACTCCAGCAAAAGTCCCTGAATTCAACGAGCTTATCCCCGTCGACAGCGAGCTAATACTGGTGGTGTTTGCGCTCATACCAGTGGACAGGCTACTGACCCCGCCCACCACGGTGCTCACCGTCGTTGACAAGGTTGTGACGCTGGCTGCCGTGGTGGTGGACAGCGTTGCTATGCTTCCCGCAGTTGTGGTTGACAGCGCCGTGATGCCTGCTGCGGTGGTGGTAGACAACGTGCTGATGCCCGCTGCTGTCGCAGTGGACAGACTCGTGATGCTGGTATTGGCTGCCGCCACACAGGTGGACAGGCTGGTCACGCCGCCCACCACGGTGCTCACTGTCGTTGACAAGGTTGTGACACTGGCTGCCGTGGTGGTGGACAGCGTTGCTATGCTTCCTGCAGTCGTGGTTGACAGCGCCGTGATGCCCGCTGCTGTCGTAGTGGACAGGGCCGTAATACCAGTGGAAAGCGAAGTGACACTCACTGCGGTCGATGTGGAAAGACTCGCAATATCAGCAGCAAGGGTCACTAGGGTCTGCGCCCCCGCACCCGCCGACATCAATGTACCTCCGACCGTCAGCACTGCCGCAATAACTGGACCGATCGCAAACCTGCTTCCTTTTGTCGCGCCCTTGCCACGCCCTTTCGCCATTTCGTGCGTGACGCACCACGTACCTGCGGATTGGTTCCATACCAACTTGTAACATTTGTTCATGTCTACACTCCTAATCGGTTGAATTGATTTCAGCTAATATTGCGTGTTTTGGGCTCAATCCTAAATAAGTTGTCGAAATGCTGGTTTTTCTAACCAAAATTGCGTACATTTCGGCGAATCGAGTGTTTTCACAAGCGCAACACAATGTAACGCATCTCTAGAGACCAAACTCTAATCTGAGGCTTCAAATGGTCATAATGCCAGAAAGTTCCGGAATTCCGATTTATTGACACCGCTAAAAATAACACCACAAAAGTCCGGCCTGAACCATGTGAACCCAGAGATCAGAGTCCTATGCTTTGGAAATCAGGCTTTGTGACGTTGGCGGGAGCGCTGGCCTTGCCCGCAGCGCGCGCCCAAACTCCCGCTGTGCCGATTGCACCGTCCAAAACGAACACCCAAAATCTGCTGGCTGACGCCGCACGCAGCGTCGGCGCGACCCAATGCTTGCCGGCCATCGAACGCCTTTCCGCGCTTGCCTTCAAAGGCGCAAACAACCACGAAGTTCTGGTTGACTGGGACCGCAAAAATCCCAAAACGGCACCCCTTTTTTCACTGATCGGGGCCATTTTTTCGGACAGCGTCGCTGCCACATCCATTTCAGCGGTGCCCCAACCGGGTGGTGAATGCGCTATTGCCGTAGAACGCATCTCCCTTGCGCCCTACACGTGCAAAAGCGTCGCGCAAGTCGAACTCAAAGGCTACCAGGCCAGTGTCCTGCTGCCCACCTTCACGGTGTACACCTCGGCGGCTGATCCGGGGGCTTCGATCTCATTGATCGATTCGCCCCCCAGTTGCATGGTCATCCGCCGCCACATTCAGTATGGCTGGCGGGACACCGTGGCCCCAGCGGCAGGGACACGGTGACGAACGCTTCGCCCAACTCGCCGGATGGCCTGCGTGTTGGCATCACGATTGGGTTGCAGCACGAAGCTGAAACGCTGTGGAGCAACGGGATCAAGCAAAACGCCGTTTTTCTGGCGGAAGCCCTCAAACGCTCGAACACCGTGCGCAGCGTGACCCTGGTCAACACCACCAGCGTGGCCATCACGGCGGCCATTCCATGGGACCTGACACGCTGGCCCGTGCTCACGTTCGAGCAGGCGAAGGACCACCTGGACATCCTGATCGAGCTGGGCGGGCAGATTGATGCGCCAGAAACCGACTACCTCAAACGCCGTGGCACCCGGCTGGTGTCGTACTGTTGTGGCTTTGAATACGTCCATGCCATGGAGGCCGTGCTGTTCAACCGCCCACTCTGGGGGCGCCAGTTGTTCGTCAACCAACGCTACGATGCCATCTGGATGATTCCCCAGGTCGCCAATATCAGCCAACACTATTTCCAGACGCTGCGGCGGCCTGCGCAGATAGTGCCGTTTGTTTGGGATCCGGTTTTTTTGCAAGCCCGCAGCCAACAGTTTCCGGCTGGTGGCGAATACCGCGCCAGACCCGGGGCCAAACGCCTCAGCGTGATGGAGCCCAACCACAATGTGGTGAAATTCTGCCTTTACCCCGTCCTGATTGCCGAAGAAGCCTACCGGTTACATCCCGAGTTGGTTGCTTTTCTGCACGTGACCAACGCCGAAACCCTGGCCAACAACAGCCAGGACTTCACGGCAATCATGAGCCAGCTCGACATCGTTCGCGAGCATAAGGCGGCATTTGTCGGGCGTTACGAAACGCCCCAGTTTCTCAGCGAGATGAGTGATGTGGTCATTTCACACCAATGGGAAAACCCGCTTAACTACTTCTATCTTGAAGTCTGCTGGCAAGGCTACCCGCTGGTGCACAACGCCAATATGTGCCAGGACCTGGGCTACTATTACGCGCAAAATGATGTTCAGGCAGGTTGTCGGCAATTACTCCACGCCATGGCCCGCCACGACGAGCATTGGGAGGCTTACAGGGCGCGCCAGCGACAACTGATCGCGCGCTATCTGCCAGACCACCCCAGTGTCGTGGCGCAATACCAAGACCTGCTGCTTCAGCTTATGCAGCAAGCGCCGATCTAGGCAGCGTCTGCCACTTTCAAAATTTCAAAACGGGCGCACAACTTGAGTCCAAGCAAAATCAACGTCGGCATTTCCGTGTTTGCAACACCGGGCGCAAATATCTGGAGCAGCGGCATCAACCAGAACCTGGCATTTTTGGTCTTGCTCCTGCGCCGCAGCCCCAACGTCGCCAAGGTCTACCTGCTCAATGGCGGCGACAGCGGACAGCTGCCACCCGGGCTCGGCTTCGAGGGTCTGGATGCGGTTTTGGTGCGACCTGCCGAAGTCACCCATGAACTCGATGTAGTGATCGAGTTGGGTGCCCAGTTGCCGCTTGAGTGGCTGCAGCATGTGCGCGCATTGGGGACGCGGATTGTGGCTTTTTTTGTTGGTAACACCTATGCCAATCTGTGCGAGGGGCCGATGTTCGGCCAGCCCGGCGGCTCCAAGTTTCACAACACCCCCTGGCATGAAGTATGGTCGTTGCCGCACCATGCAAAAACCTGCCTGCCCATGCTGAAAACGGTTGCGCGTGTACCGGTTTTCACCATGCCGCATCTCTGGTCCCCGCTTTTTCTGGAACGGCAAATCAAACAGTTGGAACAGGGCGGTCATCACTTTGGATTCCAGCCCGCCGACTCCAAGGCAGGCCGCCGGGGCTGGCGGATGGCGATTTTCGAGCCCAATATTTCGGTGGTGAAGAACTGCGTCATCCCGATGCTGGTGTGCGAGCAGGCGTACCGCCTGCAACCCGAATCGGTCGCCCGCATGATGGTCATGAACTCGTTTCACATGAAAGAGCATCCCACCTTCAACCGCTTTGCTGCAAACCTGGATTTAACACGGGATGGCAAGGCCAGTTACGAGCCCAGCATTTCATTTGCCGAATGCATGGCAGAACAAACCATGGATGCCGTGGTGGCGCACCATTGGGAGTGCGGGTTGAACTATGCCTATTACGACGCCTTGCACGGCGGCTATCCCCTGATCCATAACTCCAGCTTTCTGCAAAATGCGGGCGTGGGCCTTTATTACCCTGGTTTTGCGGCTGCCGCTGGTGGCGATGTCTTGCTGGAAGCGTGGCACCGTGAGCTCGGTTTTTGGGACGACTACCGACGCCATGGTGTTGACCACCTGCAGAGCCTTGCGCCCACACACCCTGACAACATACAGACTGTCATGGCACGCCTGTTGCACTCCGGGAACTCCGGGTTATGAATAAGCCAGACCGCAGGCTCCGCGTGGGCGTGACCATCCACCTGCGCAAGGGGGAGCAATCCATTTGGGAAAACGGCATTTTCCAGAATTGCATTTTTCTGGTGCAGCTGTTTCAACAATCAACTGAGGTGGAACAAGCCGTGCTTGTGAATGGCGGTGACAGTGAAGTTGCCAGTGACGGGATGTTGCTGCAGCACACTGCTGTTGATGTGATAAGCCCGGATCAGGCCATGCAAATGCTTGACGTGGTGGTAGAAATGAGCGCCATGCTGCCCGACGCGTGGGTTCAGGCGTTCCGCCAGCGCGGGGGGCGCTACGCTTGGATGCGGGTTGGCAACGACTACGTGATTGACATAGAGCGCGCCATGTTCGACAAACCCCCGGGCGCGTTGTGCAGCGCCAAACCTTACGACGCCGTGTGGACCATTCCCGAATATGCGCACAGCTGCACTGACTATTTCGGGCTGACCACCCGCGCGCCCGTGCGCATTGTGCCGCACCTGTGGACGCCGCTTTTCTTTCAGCAGGGCATCAACACGCTGCCCGCACATTTGCCGTATGGCTACCGGCCAGGGCGGGCGCGCTGGCGGGTTTGCACTTTTGAGCCCAATGTCTGCATGGTCAAGACTAGCCTGATTCCGATGCTGGTTTGCGAGGAAGCGTACCGAGGCCAGCCCGGGTTTCTGGAGGCACTTCGGGTCTGCAACACTTTGCACATGAAAGACCATGCAACCTTCCTGCATTTCGCCCGACGCCTTGACGTGGTCAACCATGGCCTTGCGAGTTTTGAGGGGCGTTTCCCGGTGTACCAATACCTGGCCGGGCATGGCGATTGCCTCATTTCGCACCACTGGGAAAACGGCCAAAACTACCTCTACTACGAGGCCCTGTACGGTGGTTATCCGCTCGTGCACAACTCCGAGTTCATCAAGGACTGCGGCTATTACTACCCGGAATTTGACTGCCAGGCCGGGGGCCAGGCGCTGCTTCAGGCTTTTGCAGAACACGACCGCCAGTTGGAAGATTACAAGTGTCAGTCGCAGCGACTGCTGAAAACCCTGGACGTCCGGCATTCCGGCAATATCGAGATCTACACGCTGGAACTGCTACGCTTGTACGCGTCTCTTTGAATGTCCTGCTGCCCAGGGTCGGCGGGCAATTAAGTGACGGTTCAGAACACGGCGTTACTGTCTTGCCATGCGAACATTGCGCGGCAGCGCTGCCGAATAGCTGGTGCGAAACGGGTTGATATCGAGTCCGCCGCGGCGCGTGTAGCGGGCATACACGGCCAGCTTGATCGGTTTGCAGCGCGTCCAGATGTCAATGAAGATGCGCTCCACGCATTGCTCGTGAAACTCGTTGTGATTACGGAAACTCACCAGATACTGTAGTAGTCCGCCCTGTTCAATCTGATCGCCGGTGTAGCTGATCTGGATGCTGCCCCAATCGGGCTGGCCGGTCACCAGGCAGTTGCTTTTGAGCAGGTTGCTGGTGAAGACTTCGCTCACGGGCGCTTCGTCCGGTGTGAAAC
>JANOTE010000654.1:0-5910 GCA_031416195.1 Rhodoferax sp. | reverse complement strand
CGCTGGATGAGCGCCAAGTCAGCAAGTTGCTCGGCGGCGTGGTGCTGGATGATGACCCGAAACCCGTGCGCGCTGCAGCGTGCGAGATTGTGGATGCTGATGACGATGTCAGTGGCGACAAATTGCACCTTCGCCTGACTCTGACCGAGGGCAAATACCACCAGGTCAAACGCATGCTGGCGGCAGTGAGCAATCGCGTGGAAGGCCTGCACCGCTCGCGAATCGGTGGGCTGGAGTTGCCCGCTGATTTACTGCCAGGGCAATGGCGCTGGTTGACTGCGGCGGATTTGGAGTTACTGAAGCCTCAGTGATACCGAAGTAGCTTGCAGCAGACCCACCGATCCTGCGATGGGGTTGCGGTGGGATCCTGCACGACATCGTCGAGCCGGATCAAAAATTATTCAACGGTTTTTTAAGGCCACAAAATAGCGCCGGGCGTAACGACGCTTTAGCGCAGGTTCCCCTTCGCCGAAGTAGCCGTTCAATTCAAACACGCGGCCAAAACCGGCGCGGTTTAGTAAATCCAGATGCGACGCGCCATCCATCCACAGCGAGACCCGGTTGCCGACCGACGACTCGGGCAGCGTTATATCTTCAAGGTATTCGCGGTAACGGATTTCCAGGCCGCAAGCGAGGCTACTGCGCCAGGGGGAAAGTGACTCACGGAATTCGCATTCGGGCATATCCACGTTCTCCGGCGCGACGTGGGTGTCCAAGTACAGCATGCCGCCTGCGGCTGTGAGCTCACCCAGCACAGCAATATATGCTGCAGGATCGTCCAGGTGGTAGAGCAGGCCGGAACAGACAACCACGTCAAAGCTCTTATTGGGGCGGAACTCACGCACATCGGCATGCACAAATTCCATATCGCCCGCCGCCCGAAAGTGATCACGAATCAGCAAACAGCGTTGCCAATTGTCTTTGCGGCCCTCCACGCCCAGCACGGTAAGACCAGCGCGCCACATCTCAAACGACAGGCCGCCTTCAAGACAGCCCAGGTCTACCGCCGTCTTTCCGCGCAGACCACAAGGTACAAAGCGCTCCAGCGACTCATGAATCGCGACGGTGCGCGGCGACTCAGAAATCAGCGGTTCGCCGGGGCGTGTGCAGACAGTTTCAGTCAAGGGGATGTTGTGTGCCACGAATTGCGCGTCTTGCAATCGCTGCAAGGCGAAGGAATCCACGTCGTGGTGTGCTGCGCGAATTCGCTCTTCGATCAATTTATCGCGGGGCATGCCGATACTTTCTGGTGGAAGCCGCAATTTTGCGGTTCGCGCGACTTGGCTTCTCTTGGCATGACGATGGGGCTCACTGGGTTGAAATTGTGGGCTACCACTAAATGGGAGATCGGAATGGCCGTTAAATTATCGGATGAAATTCACCCCGGTGAAATTCTGCTTGAAGATTACATGAAGCCGTTGGGCATCACCTTAAGCTCGGGAGATTCAGAGTTGCTCGACCAATTGCTATATAAAAAATAGCTAATTGTGCAATATATACGAGAGCTATAGGCATAAAGCATCCATAAAATACGCTCAAACTGCCTGTTTTGCTTAAATATTAACTTACAGGTTAATTTTACGTCGCCAGTGACGCATTGCTGATTTGCTTACAAACTGAGTGACTTGATACTGGCCCGGGCCGCTTGCCACAGACCTGCAAGCTACACTAACGGGTTACCTCAAAAGTGGATCGTCGTGAAGTTTTTTGTCTCTCTGGCTGTCACGTTGGCGGCCTTATTTTCCCTCTCGGTGGCTGGTGCCGTTGGCGCTCAAACACCGGTGCCAGCACAGCCTGCCCGGCCGATTTTCGTGCTCAATTCCAAAGATGCCAATGTCAGCGTGATTGACCCGGTGACGTGGAAGGAAACCAAGCGCATCGCAACCGGCAAGGAGCCGCACCACCTGTACCTTACGCCGGATGAGAAGTCGCTCATCATTGCCAACGCGGCCAGTGACTCGATGACGTTCATTGACCCCAAAACGGCCGAGGTTCAGCGCACATTTCGCGGAATTTTGGATCCGTATCACCTGCGCTTTTCGCCCGACATGAAGTGGTTTGTGACGGCGGCTAATCGGTTGAACCACATCGACATCTACAAGTGGGACGGCACCGACATCTCTCTGGTCAAGCGCATCGCCACCAGCAAAACACCCAGCCACCTTTGGATCGACACCAAAAGCACCAAGCTTTACGCGACCATGCAGGACAGCGACGAGCTGGTGCAGATTGACCTGGCGACGCAGACTGTGAAATGGCGCGTCAAGACCGGTGCAACGCCGGCTGATGTGTTCGGCACGGCAGACGACAAATACATGCTGGTTGCGCTCACCGGTGGCGATTCCGTGGAAGTTTTCGATGTGAGCGGCGCGCAGCCCAAACTGGTCAAAACCATCAAAACCGGGCTGGGTGCGCATGCCTTTCGCAGCGCGGGCGACAAGCGCCACGTGTACGTGAGCAACCGCGTGGCCAACAGCATCAGCAAAATCGATCTCAGCACCTTGGCCGTGGTGGACAGTTACCCCGCGCCGGGCGGGCCGGACTGCATGGAAGTCTCGAATGACGGAAAATTCATCCTCGTGACATCGCGCTGGGCTAGAAAGCTCAGTGTGATCGATGTGACAACCCGCCAAGTGGTACGACAGGTCAACGTAGGAGCATCTCCCCATGGTGTCTGGACTTTGGATCACGCGCCCCGGCAATAAGCCGCCCCGCAGCGGCCTGGCCATAGTTGGATTTTTGGCGATTTTTCTTTTTGCGGGGCCAACCGAGGCGCAAAAAAGCTGTGACAAGCCGCTCTATTTGACCTTCGACACCGGCCACATGGGCACGGCGCCGTTGATTGCGGATGTGCTGAGACGCCACGATGTCAAAGTGACCTTCTTTGCCGCCAATGAACGCACCCAGGTGGGTGACGGCAGTTTGGGCAACCATTGGGCACCGTGGTGGAAGGCGCGGGCCAGCGAAGGGCATGAATTCGCCTCTCACACCTATGACCACGCTTACTGGCGTGGCGATTTGAAGGGTGTGGCACCCCAATTCCGCATCCAGCCGTCCAGTGGTGCGCTTGCAGGCCGCGAGTTCACTTGGGATGCCAAAAAATACTGCGAGCAGATTGGCTACGCGGCCGAGCGCCTGCAGGACTTCACGGGCAAAGCCCCGTTGCCGCTGTTTCGCGCGCCGGGCGGTAAAACCTCGCCACGCCTGCTGGAGGTTGCGCGGTCTTGCGGCTACGCGCACATGGGCTGGTCGCCCTCGGGCTTTTTGGGGGATGAGTTGCCGAGCGAAAAATTCAGCAACGACTCGCTGCTGAAAAAGGCGTTGCGCGACATCAAGACCGGCGATGTGCTGGTGGCGCATTTGGGCATCTGGTCGCGCAATGACGCGTGGGCACCGGCCGTGTTGGAGCCCCTGATCGTCGGTTTGAAGGCCAAGGGGTTTTGCTTTGCAACGCTGCGTGAGCATCCCGATCTCAAAGCCTGGATTGCGTCCAAAGGAAAATAAGCTGCGATGGAAGGTTTCAGTTTGGTCGATGTGTTCTCCAACGCGCAGCAGTGGCTGTTTGAGACGTTGGTGCAGCCTGCCATGTTCGCCCTGGGCTTGGGCAATTTGCTGGAGGATGGCTACACGGCCACGATGTGGCTGATGCTGGGGGTGCTGCAAATTTTGGTGCTCGTGGTCGTGATTGGCCCGCTGCAGCGCTGGCGACCGGTGGACAAAGTGACCGACAGGGCCACCATCCGCACCGATATTCTCTACACCTTGATTCACCGTCTGGGCCTGTTCCGCCTGGCGCTTTTCTTCACCGTGCAGCCCTTTCTGGATGACGCGCTGAGCGCTGTGCGTGGTGCGGGTTTCGGCACTTTCCATTTGGATTCGATGTGGCCGGGCGTGACGGATTTGCCGTGGATCAGTCTGCTGATGTATTTGGTGATTCTTGACTTTTTGGATTATTGGGTACACCGTGGCCAGCATCATTTTGAGTGGTGGTGGAAGCTGCACTCGTTGCACCATGCGCAGCGCCAGATGACGATGTTCAGCGACAACCGCAACCACCTGCTGGACGACCTGCTGCGTGATGGGTTGATCGTGATCACCGCACAATTGATCGGCGTGGCACCGTCGCAGTTCGTGGCGATTGTGGTGATCACGCAGTTGAGCGAGAGTTTGCAGCACGCCAATGTTCGCCTGTGGTTTGGGGCGGTGGGCGAGCGGCTGTGGGTCAGCCCGCGCTTTCATCGCTTGCACCACAGCATAGGCTTGGGACATGAATCGAAAGGCCAAGGCACACTCGGAGGTGCCAACTTTGGCGTGCTGCTGCCAGTGTGGGACATGCTTTTCAAGACGGCGAATTTCGAGCTGCGCTATGACCCGACTGGCGTGCGTGACCAAGTCGAGTCTGGCTCAGACGGCCATGCGCGCGACTACGGGCGTGGCTTCTGGTCGCAGCAGTGGCTGGGTTGCAAGCGGCTGTTATCCTCAAAGCCATGAGCAAGCTACTTGATGCTTTCTGGCGCGCTGCGATGTACTGCCTGCACCCTCGGGTGATTGCGCTGTCGATCCTGCCGTTGGTCATCATGGCGGCCATCTCGCTGGGCGTGGGCTATTTCTTTTGGGACAACGCGCTGCAACTGGTTCGCGCCAATCTGGAAAGCGTTGCGCTGGTGAACTCGCTGATTGTGTGGCTCGAAGGTCTGGGGCTGAGCCGCTTGCGCAGCGTGCTGGCCCCGGTCGTCGTGCTGGTGTTTTCGCTGCCGGTGATCGTGATTGCATCGCTGCTGTTTGTGGCCTGGTTGATGACGCCCGCCATGGTGGCTTTGGTGGCTGAGCGGCGCTTTTCCAAGTTGGAACGCAAAAAAGGTGGTTCCATACTAACCAGCGTGGTGTGGTCGTTGGGCTCCACGTTGCTGGCTGTAGTCGCCCTCGTGGTTTCGTTTCCGCTTTGGTTTATTCCCCCGTTGATTTTGGTGCTGCCGCCGCTCATCTGGGGTTGGTTGACGTACCGGGTGATGTCGTACGATGCCTTGGTCGATCACGCCAGCAGCGAAGAACGCAAAGCCCTCTTCAAAGAGCATCGGGGTAGTCTGCTGGCGATTGGCATCATCAGCGGTTACTTGGGGGCGGCACCGAGCATTCTTTGGGCATCGGGCGCGATGTTCATCGCCATGGCACCGGTGTTGGTGCCGATTGCGATCTGGATTTACACGCTGGTGTTTGCTTTTTCTTCGCTCTGGTTTGCGCATTTCACCTTGGCAGCGCTGGAGCAGCTCCGTTTGCACAAAAGCGTGATGCCCACTGTGGACAGGCGGGCCCCGCCCGAGGTGAAAGTCATCCCGCAGGGCGACATTATTGATGTGCCGGGCACTGCAATTGGCCCGCCTACCGCACCCAACTCTTCACCTTCAAACGGCTTTCCCGCCGCGCCTTCGAGCCGCCCCAATGTCCCGCCTTCGAGCGGCTTTCCTGTCCCTCCCAAATCTCCATGAAGAAATCTTTCGGCCTGATCATCATTGGTGATGAAATTCTCTCTGGCAAACGCGCCGATAAACACCTGCCCAAAGTGATCGAACTGCTAGCGGCGCGCGGCTTGCAGTTGGATTACGCCGAGTACGTGGGCGATTCGCCAGAGCGCATCACCGAAGCCTTGAAGCGCGCCTTTGCCTCGGGCGACATCGTGTTCTCAACCGGCGGCATTGGTGCCACGCCCGACGACCACACCCGCCAGTGCGCGGCGCGAGCCTTGGGTGTACCGCTTGCCTTGCACCCGCAGGCCGAAGCGTTGATCCGCGAGCGCATGCAGGACACCGCGCGCGAGCAAGGCATCGTGTACGAGCCCGATTGGCCCGACAACATTCACCGCCTGAACATGGGCGTGTTCCCGGTCGGGGCTGAGATTATTCCGAATCCGTA
>JANOTE010000653.1:0-12418 GCA_031416195.1 Rhodoferax sp. | reverse complement strand
CAGCGTGTGTTTGCCACGCCAGCCTTGGCCACTGCGCGCGGCCAGCTCGGCCTCCAGCACGGGGGCCGAATCGGTGAACACGCGGTGGCCAAACGGGCCAATCTGCGTGGCGATGTGGTCGGCCAGTTTTTGCAGACGGCTGCGCAGGACTTTGTGATAGTCCCTTCCGCGCGCGTAGACCGACACGATGCCCTCAGCCGGATTTTTGAGGCGATTGAACTCCACCGCCGTCCAGCCGTCCAATGTCGCAGAGGAGGTGCTTTGGGGCAAATAATCCATCCGCGCAGTGATCACGCTCAGCGTGCCATTGACCAACTCGGCCGGGCGGGCGCGCCGCATGCCGTGAGCGGCCATATAGGCCATATCGCCATGAAATCCGTTGTCAAGCCATTGCTGCAAAGGGCGTTCTGCGGATGACAAGTCAATACCCGTCACGCCAATTTGCGAAAATCCGAGTTGTTGGGCCCATGCCCGTATCTGGACGATCAATTGACTGCTGTTGAACTGACTGTTGCTGAGGGTGGATTGCATGGTGCGACCTCTATTGTAAAAAGGACGGCCTGTCGAGTGTGGCCCACTGAAGCCGCCACCCAAGCCTTCGCCGAATCGCTGGCTGCACAGAGCGCACTTCGCAATAGTTTCATCGAATTGCGTGGCGATTTGGGTGCGGGTAAAACCACCTTCACCCGGCATCTGCTGCGGGCGTTGGGCGTGCAGGGCCGCATCAAAAGCCCGACGTTTGCGGTGGTGGAGCCGTATGAAGTGAGCCATGAATTGGGCGATTTTCAAATCTGGCACTTCGATTTTTACCGCTTCGCCAACCCACGCGAATGGCTGGACGCGGGCTTTCGCGACATCTTTGCAAGCGATGGCTTGAAGCTGGCCGAATGGCCCGAAAACGCCGCGCCGAATCTGCCGCTGGCCGACATCGTGCTGCAACTTGAAGTGATGGACGATGAATCCCGCAGGGCCACCGTCACCGCGCAAACATCCGTTGGCGTGGCGTTGATGCGGGAGATGAAGCTTTGAAGCGCCGCACAGTTCTGCAGCAAGGCACGTTCGCGCTGCTGCTCACACGCGCACACATCGCGCGCGGAGCGACCATCATGGCGGTGCGCATTTGGCCTGCGCCGGACTACTCGCGCGTCACCATCGAGTCTGATGGCGAGTTGAAGGCCAAGCCGCAGTACATCTCCAACCCACCTCGTCTGGCGGTGGACATTGAAGGCATTGAGCTAAACCCTGCATTGAAAGAACTGGTCGCCAAAGTGCAGGCCGATGATCCCAACATCGCGGGCATACGCGTGGGCCAATATTCAGCGGGCATCGTGCGCCTGGTGATTGACTTGAAGCAGGCCATCGCACCGCAAGTCTTTTCACTGCCGCCGGTGGCCGCGTACCGCGATCGCCTGGTGTTTGACCTGTACCCCACCGCTGTCGCCGACCCGCTGGCCGCACTGATCAAAGAACGCACGCAAGAGCAACGTCAGGCGGCTGGTGCCAAGAGCGCTACGGAAGCCGCACTGAGTGCTGCCAAACCGGAGCCCGCCCCCGATCCGCTGGGTGACCTGATCGCCCAGCGCACGCAAAAGCCCGCATCGAGTGCTGCTCCCACCGCGGCGCCAACCGCCGCGCCTGTGGTTGCAGCAAAGCCCGCAGAGCCCGCGCCAGTAACAGACCGTCTCATCATCATCGCGCTGGACCCCGGCCACGGTGGCGAAGACCCCGGTGCCGTCGGCCCTGGCGGCACGCGCGAAAAAGACGTGGTGTTGAAGATCGCGCACCGCCTACGAGACCGCATCAACGCCACCACGGTGAAAAGCGGCAAGTCCGTGCTTGCCATGCGCGCGTTTTTAACCCGCGATGCCGACTTTTTTGTACCCCTGCACGTGCGGGTGCAAAAGGCGCGGCGGGTGCAAGCGGACTTGTTTGTCAGCATCCATGCCGATGCGTTTTTCACGCCCCGCCCGCAAGGTGCCAGTGTGTTTGCGTTGAGCCAAGGCGGGGCCAGCAGTTCGGCCGCGCGCTGGATGGCGGACAAGGAGAACAAGGCGGATTTGATTGGCGGCCTGAACGTCGCCGCCAAAGACCAACAGGTGCAGCGCGCGCTGTTGGACATGAGCACCACCGCGCAAATCAACGACAGCCTGAAGCTCGGCACCGCCATGCTCGGCGAAATTGGCCGCGTCGGCAAGTTGCACAAACCCAAGGTCGAGCAAGCCAGCTTTGCCGTGCTCAAAGCCCCCGACATCCCCAGCGTGCTGGTGGAAGCCGCCTTCATCAGCAACCCGGATGAAGAAGCCAAACTCAACAGCGACGCGTACCAGGAGCAACTGGCCGATGCGCTGATGCGCGGCATTGAAGGCTACTTTGCGAAGAACCCGCCGCTGGCGCGGAATCGGGCCATTTGACGAGAATAAATTAACCTACAGGTTAATTTATTTTAAAAATCGGTTGAAATTGCGAATATATAGGTTGCTCAGCCCTCTAGCTCCCGAATAATATACATTATTAGCTATACATTAAGGAGTAGTTGGTTATGCATATTCCGCTATCGGCACGCAACTGCAAAACAGGTTCCGGTCGCCATAGACGTTGTCCACGCGGCCTACGGGCGGCCAGTATTTGGCGTGCTTCAAACTTGCTAGCGGAAAGGCACCCAGCTCGCGCGAGTAGGGGCGATTCCAGTCGCTACCCAGCAGGCCAGCGGCGGTGTGGGGGGCGTGTTTCAGCGGGTTATTGTCTTGCGGCCAAGTGCCGTTCTCAACCTTGCGAATCTCTTCGCGGATGGCAATCATGGCGTGGATGAAGCGGTCCAGCTCGTCCAGAGTTTCGCTCTCGGTCGGCTCCACCATCAGCGTGCCGGGCACGGGGAAGCTCAAAGTCGGCGCGTGAAAGCCGTAGTCCATCAGGCGCTTGGCCACGTCTTCGGCGGTGATGCCGTTGGCTCCACCGCTGGTTTCTTTCAACGGGCGCAGATCCAGAATGCATTCATGCGCCACGTGTCCGTTTTCACTGGCGTACAACGTCGGGTAGTGATCGGCCAGACGCGCGCTGATGTAGTTGGCACTCAAAATCGCGATCTCGGTGGCTTGCTGCAATCCGTCAGCACCCATCATGCGGCAGTACATCCAACTGATCGGCAGCACGGCTGCATTGCCCAAGGGTGCGGCTGAAATGGCTCCCACTCCGTTGACTGGCAGCCCGCCCGTCGCATGACCCGGCAGGAACGGCACCAAGTCCGCCACCACGCACACCGGCCCCACACCCGGCCCGCCGCCACCGTGCGGGATGCAAAACGTCTTGTGCAAGTTGAGGTGGCTGACATCGCCGCCAAACTCACCCGGTGCGGCCACGCCCACCAGCGCATTCATGTTGGCCCCATCCACATACACGCGCCCACCGTGGCTGTGTACCAGCGCGCAGAGCTCCTTGACCTGCGTCTCGAACACGCCGTGGGTGCTGGGGTACGTGATCATCATCGCGGCCAGGTTGGTGCTGTGCTGTTCGCACTTGGCTTTGAGGTCGGCCATGTCTACATTGCCTTGCGCGTCGCAGGCAGTCACCACCACCGTCATGCCGACCATTTGCGCGCTGGCCGGGTTGGTGCCATGCGCGCTGCTGGGAATCAGGCAGATATGGCGGTGGCTCTGGCCCTTGGCTTCGTGATAGGCCTTGATCACCAGCAGGCCCGCATATTCGCCCTGGCTGCCTGCGTTGGGTTGCAGGCTGATGCCCGCGTAGCCTGTAGCCTCACACAACCAGGCGCGCAGTTGCACGTCCAGCTCGGTGTAGCCCTGCATCTGGTCGCGCGGCGCAAACGGGTGGATGTCGGCAAACTCAGGCCAGGTGATGGGGATCATCTCGCTCGTGGCGTTGAGCTTCATGGTGCAACTGCCCAGCGGGATCATGCTTCGATCCAGCGCCAGGTCTTTGTCGCTCAAGCGGCGGATGTAGCGCAGCATGCTGGTCTCAGAGTGGTGCGTGTTGAAGACCGGGTGCGTGAGGTAGGGGCTGGCGCGGCGCAATTCGCGCGGAATCAGGGGTTCGATGCCTTTCTCAAATTCAGTAAAAACGGGTAAGGCTTGTCCTTCTTTGGCGAATATCTTCCAAATCAGCGCGACGTCCGCACGGGTGGTGGTTTCATCCAACGAGATGCAAAGGTACTCGTCGTAATAATTCCGTAAATTGATCCCCATCGACATTGCGCGATGAGCAATTGGCCGGGTGGCACTTTGTGTGTGAAGCGTAAGGGTGTCAAATGCACTGTCATGCTTGGGGGGGTGCCCCAGTTTCCGCAGACCCTGCGCCAGCATCGCGGTGTAACTGGCGACGCGCTGCGCGATTCGCTTCAGCCCCTGTGGCCCGTGGTAGACCGCGTACATGCTGGCCACCACCGCCGGCAAGACCTGGGCGGTACAGATGTTGCTGGTGGCCTTTTCGCGGCGGATGTGCTGCTCACGCGTTTGCAGCGCCAGGCGATAAGTAGGGTTGCCATGCGTATCGACGCTGACTCCCACCAACCGGCCCGGCATGGAGCGCTTGAACTCGTCCTTGCAAGCCAGGTAAGCCGCGTGCGGGCCACCATTGCATAGCGGCATGCCAAAGCGCTGCGTGGTGCCGACCACGATATCAGCCTTGAATTCACCAGGCGGCACCAACAGGGTCAGCGCCAGCAAATCTGCAGCGACGATGAACGCGGCTTGTCTTGCATGGACAGCTTCAACATCGGCGCGCAGATCGCCAATACGGCCACTGGTGCTGGGGTACTGGGCCAGCACCGCGAAGTAATCAGTGCCCAGCGCTTCTTCCCACTCTTGCGCTGAATTGGCCAACAGAACCTTGATGCCCAGCGGTGCCGCGCGCGTCTGGATGACTTCGATGGTTTGCGGATGGCAGTCGCCCGCGACGATGAAGGTGTTTGATTTGCTCTTCACGCTGCGCTTGGCCAGCGTCATCGCTTCCGCCGCCGCTGTCGCTTCGTCGAGCATCGACGCATTGGCAATTGGCATGCCCGTGAGGTCACAGACCATCGTCTGAAAGTTGATCAACGCCTCCAGCCGGCCCTGCGAAATTTCCGCCTGATACGGCGTGTAGGCGGTGTACCAGGCGGGATTCTCGAGTATGTTGCGCAGGATCACGCCGGGTGTATGCGTGCCGTAATAGCCTTGGCCGATGAAGTTTTTGAAGACCTTGTTTTTTGAGGCCATGGCTTTGAGCTCGGCCAGCGCCGCCGCTTCAGAAATTGCGGCGGGGATCGCCATTGCCCGTGTGCGGGCAATGCTGCGCGGCACGATGCCGTCAATCAACTCGCGGCGCGAAGCCGAGCCGATGACCTTGAGCATCAGCGCCTCATCAGCAGCATCAATGCCGATATGCCGCGCGACGAATTCTGAAGCGTTTTCCAGTTCGGCGAGCGGTTGGGTGGCTTGCATCAACATGGTGAAATCCTGTGATTTTTTCTTAGGCTGCGGCAGAAAATTTCGCGTAGCTTGTTTCGTCCATCAACGCCGTCAACTCGGACGGGTTGCTCAGCTTGATCTTGAAAAACCAACCTGCACCCAGCGGGTCAGAATTGGCCAGGGCGGGGTCGGCGCGCAGGGCTTCGTTGACTTCGGTGACTTCGCCACTGACGGGCATGTAAACGTCTGCAGCCGCTTTAACGGACTCGACAACCCCGGCAATCTCTTTGGGCGCGAACGACTTGCCGACTTCGGGCAGCTCGACAAAAACGACATCACCCAGCGCATCTTGCGCGTGGTGCGTGATGCCGACGGTGGCGATATCGCCCTGGATGCTCAGCCATTCGTGGTCTTCGGTGTACTTGATGCTCATGAATTTGCTCCTGAAAAGGGTGAGGAAAATGATGAAAAGCGATGAAAAAACTTATCGAAAAACATCAGCCGCGAAAGTAGCGGTTGGCAACGAACGGCATCGCGCTGACCACCATCGGCACCGGCTTGCCTCGCACGATGGCGTGCAGGGTTGTGTCCAGGCTGGCGTAGGCGATATCGACATAGCCCATTGCAACGGGCTGGTCGATACTGGGGCCGAGCAAGCCGCTGGTGACTTTGCCAATGCGCTGGCCCTGCGTGTTTTGCAGCTCGGTGTGATCGCGTACGGGAATGCGCTCCTGGGCGATCAGCCCCACGCGTTTTTTGAGGATCGGCAGACTGCCAACTTCGGTTGGCGCTCGCAGTTGCGCCAGGACTTTTGCCGCACCGGGGAAGCCACCCACGCGTGCGCCACCCGTTCGCCGTACTTTTTGCATCGCCCAGTTCAAGCCCGCTTCAACCGGCGTGGTGGTGGCATCAATATCATGGCCGTAAAGACACAAGCCCGCCTCCAGCCGCAGTGAGTTGCGCGCACCCAAGCCAACGGGTTTAACCTCGGGTTGCGCCAGCAGTGCACGGGCCAATGCCTCAGCCTGCATCTCGTGCACGGAGATTTCAAAACCGTCTTCACCGGTGTAGCCGCTGCGGGTCACAAAGCATTCAATGGTTTGATGCGGGCCGTGGCTGTCGCAGGCAATGTGGAAGCTGCCACCGGTCATGAAAACAAGCTTCTCGATGCCAGGGCACAAGCGTTGCAGCGCAGTGACGGCCTGAGGCCCTTGTAGCGCCATCAGGGCCATTTGCGGCATAGGAATCACCTGGCAGCGATGGTCGATTTTTTGCTGGATATGCGCGATATCGCCCGCTTTGCAGGCACCGTTGACGATCACAAAAATGTCATTCTCACGTTTGAAGAACATCAAATCATCAATGATGCCGCCTTCGTCATTGAGCAGCAGGCCGTAACGCTGCTTGCCCACCGGCAGGTCAATCACGTCAACTGGCATCAAACTTTCAAACGCGGCCGCTGCATCTGGCCCCACCAGTCTCAACTGGCCCATGTGCGAGACATCAAACAGCCCGGCTGCGGTACGTGTATGCAAGTGCTCGGCCATCAAACCAGCAGGATACTGCACCGGCATGCTGTAGCCTGCAAAGGGCACCATGCGCGCGCCCAAGCTCACGTGCAGATCGTGCAGGGACGTGTACAAAAGCGATCCGGAAACCAGGGATTCAGAAGCTGGATTGGGCGTAAGAGGGGCGGACAAAAAAATCTCCAGGGGCAACAAACGAATCATGAACAGCGCCTTGATTGCTGTTCATGCGCTGCCCCCGCTGTCCGCTTTACCTGAGAGATTCGCCTGGCACCGTAACTCAAGTGCGGCAGGTTTGCTCCTTCGGTGGGCCGCATCGGGTGCGACCTCTCTCCAGTGGGGAAACGCGTCACGGCTGGGCAGCCATGAGGCGGTTGTCAGTCCTTTTGCCTGAGCGTTCACACCGCTGGAATCAGCCCGTCTTGCGCCTTCGGCGGTGCGCGCAACAAGGTGGTGTTGACAGCACTCTCTCCTGACGGTTTGAATTCTAGCCTGTGTACTAGGGTGGCTTGATTGCCAGCTTGATGGCATCGGGGTTTTCATCCACATACTGACGGATGATGGCTTCAAAGCTCGATGCCGGTTCAAGGCCCAGCCCTTTGGCACGAACCGCGTTGATGCGCGCAGGCCAGGTCTTGACGATTTTGCCGATGTTGGCATCGGGTGTCCAGTCAATCAGCGCGGTTGCAGCCGGGCCTGCGACGCGCTCCAACGCGGCTGCCATTTCACCCGTGGTGGCAGTGATGGCGGGCAGGTTCAGCGCAGTGCGCGGGCCCCAGGCAATATCCGATGTTTCTGCCGCGCGGATGATGCCCGCGATAGTCAGGCCTGGTGATGACAGCGCCACCTCGGTCTCGGGTGAGACCGGGCAGGCACCTTTTACGCCCGACAGCGGCTCGCGAATCATGCCGCTGAAAAAGCTGGAGGCTGCGCCATTGGGTTTGCCAGGGCGCACGCTCACCGTCATCAGGCGCACGTTGCGCCCGCGCACGAAGCCTTTGCGGGTGTAGTCCGCCACCAATTGCTCGCCGATAAACTTTTGAATCCCATAACTGGTTTGTGGCGTGGGCAACGTCATGTCTTCAATCACTTTGGGCGCAGGCTGCTCGGGAGAGTCACCAAACACCGCGAGTGAACTGGCGAACACCAGCATAGGCTGAGTTTTCAACGCGCGGCAGGCGTCCAGCAAAGCCAGTGTGGCGGCAAAATTGCTGCGCATGCCCAAATCGAAATCAGCCTCGCATTCGCCACTGACGGCAGCAGCTAGGTGGAAGATGACGGAGGTGTTGGCTGAAACCACGGGTGTCGCGTTTGCGCTGGGCTGTAGCAGCGCGTTCAAGTCACCCTCAATGGCGGCGACGCGCGGATTGGCCTGCAGGTCAGCAGGCGGTGCGGCACGGTCGACGAGGGTGATGCGGACAATGGCCGCAGCAGGTGTACCGGCAAGGCTCAAACTACCTTGCGCGAGCAGCGCGCGCGCCAGGCGTACGCCCAAAAAGCCAGCGCCGCCGGTAATAACGATGTGCATTGAGTGCTTTCCAAGCGTTTCCATTTGATTATCTGGCATCCGTCCCCACTACCTTGAGCAGCCCAGCAGCATGAAGAGACTGCAATACGCCACGCACATCACCGAAAGCCTGCAAGCTTTGCACCAGCAATTCAAGCTCAGTTTTGCCATCGACCAACTTGAGCAGCGACTTGAGTTTGCGCGGCAGGGCCGACTCGACACTGTACGCCGCAACCTGGCCTTCCGGGGTGCGTGCATAAAGCGTCACGGCACCACCTCGTCGAAAAAAAAGACTCGGCTTGAGTTGAACAGCGAAGGTTTATGCATGAGGGGATATTACCAGTCGCTGACAGAGGCGACAGAAGAGACAGAACTAGCGTAAAACTTGCAGCGGCTGCGCAGTCTGTTGCAGACTAATGGCTTCGCAGGCAATTCTCGGCTTGACAAAACTCGAGGTCGCAGTCCAGAATATACCCATTATGGGTACAACAACACGCAAATTGATCAACAAATCAAACAAGCCCGGCAAAGTGGCCCCGCAACCGAATTTGGCGGACGCGCTATTTCCGAAAGCGCGCCAGCGCGTGCTAGCGGTGCTGCTGGGCCAGCCGGGTCGAAGCTTCTACACCACAGAGGTGATTGCCCTGGCGCAGTCGGGCAGTGGTGCGGTGCAGCGGGAACTGACTGCGCTGGCCGATGTCGGCTTGCTCAATGTGACGCGGCTTGGGGCTCAAAAGCACTACCAAGCTAATGAAGAGTCACCCGTGTTCATGGAGATGCATTGGTTGGTGATAAAAACCATGAACGCAGGCTCCCAACAGATATGACGTTTAGAAAACAGCGGGCAGACCCAGACGGAATCGCCGAGTCATCGGCATCTGCGGCTCGGTTCATTGAAATTTAGTCCCCAGTCACGCATTAGCCAATTTATCTACATGGCATCATCTTGGTATAGCTTGCAAAAGTGGATTCATGCTCTCTCCAACTTTCACCATAAAGGGTGTTGATGTTTTTATCGAAGGCACCGGCGCGCAAACCGTGCTGATGCTGCACGGCTGGCCGGACACGCATCGCTTGTGGGACAGCACGGTCGAAGCCCTCAAAGCGGACTACCGCTGCGTGCGCTTCACGCTGCCAGGCTTTGATTTGTCCAAGCCGCCGACAGCATTGCCGTTGGACAGGATCACCGCGTTGATCGATTCAATCGTTGAAGCCGTCAGCCCCACGGCGCCAGTGACCTTGCTGCTGCACGATTGGGGCTGCGTGTTCGGCTATGAATTTGCCAGCATGCGTGCCAAGCGCGTGGCGGGTGTTATTGCCGTGGACATTGGCGATCACAACTCGGGCGATTATTTGCGCAGCTTGAGCGGCAAGGCCAAACTCGGGGCATTTGCTTACCAGATATGGTTGGCAGTCGCCTGGAAAATTGGCAAGCACATCAGCACCGGCTTGGCCGATCACATGACGCGCTGGATGGCCATTACCATCGGCTGCCGCACGCCACCTGCAAACATGGGCTGGCAGATGAACTACCCCTATGCGATGACCTGGCTGGGAGAAAGCGGCGGGCTCAAAGGCACCGCCAGGGTCAAGCCGATCTGGTCGCTTTTCTACATTTACGGCGCGAAGAAGTCGTTCATGTTTCATTCACCGCAGTGGCTCGCGAAGGTCGCTCAGATCCACGGAAATAAAGTGGAAGAATTTGCGACCGGGCATTGGGTGATGATGCACAAGCCCACCGAGTTCAACGCCAGCGTGAAAGCTTGGCTGGATGTGCGTGCGGTGAACCTGCTTTAACTCGGCTTGGGTGCAGCGGCGGTTGACACCCTCTTGGATTCCAATTTAAGCTCGGGGCCAGTCTCCAGCCAGCGGCGAACGCGCTCAGCGTCACCCAGGCGGCTGAGCTTGCCGGCAGAATCCAAAAACACCATGATCAGCTTGCGCCCCGCCACCTTGGTTTGCATTACCAGGCACTGCCCGGCTTCAGAGATGTAGCCGGTTTTTTGAAGCCCAATATCCCAGGTTGGATTTTTGATCAGGCGGTTGGTGTTGTTGAACTGCAAGGTGCGGTCGCCCACGGCCAGTTCGTAGCCGGGCGAGGTTGAAAATTCGCGCAGCATCTTGTCGGAGTGCGCCACATTCACCAGCAGTACCAGATCACGCGCGCTGGACTGGTTGCTGCTCGACAAACCGGTGGGCTCAACGTACTTGGTGTCCTTCATGCCCAGCATCTGGGCTTTGCTGTTCATCGTGCGCACGAACGCCGCCATGCCGCCAGGAAAAGTGCGTCCCAATGCATGCGCGGCGCGGTTCTCGCTGGACATCAACGCAAGGTGCATCAACTCGCCCCGGCTCAGCTCGGTGCCCACGCGCAAGCGCGAGCGGCTGCCCTTTTCGGTGTCGACATCGGCCTGCGAGATCATGATGACCTCTTCCGCAGGCAATTTGGCTTCGCTGATGATCAGCCCCGTCATCAGCTTGGTAAGCGACGCAATCGGCAGCACCGCCTGCTCGTTTTTGCTGAACAGCACTTCGCGCGTGTCCTGGTCAATCACCAGCGCTACGCTGGACTTCAGATCCAGCGCGTCCGCAGCGCCGTGCAGGCCCGCAATTTCGCCAAACGAGGGCTTGGCCGGGATGATCACCACGGGTCGGCTGGGCTTGGCAGCAGACTTTCGCTTGACCACAGCGACCGACTTCGAGACCTTGCGCTTTTGCGGCGATTCAGCCACCCGGGCGTAGGCCACCGGCTTGATGCTGCCCTTGCTCTTTTGTGCCGCATCAGCCGTGCCCGCGGAACCCGCTACAGCGAGCAGTAACCCCCAGGCACATAGGGCAGTCAGGAGCGAAGTATTTAAGAGTTTCAAAGTGTTTCCTGGTGCAACATAACGGCAGCTTGTGGCCAAAGGAACGGACTCAGCGAGTCGTATTCTCACACGACAGCGCCAGTTTATCCAGGTTTGTTACATCAGATCAAGAACTTGCGTGAACTTTCTCATCAAATACGTTCAAATTAAGGGAAAACCCTATCCTTGTGCAGGCACCCGATCAGCTTTGCTGTGTAACTTATTGAGGGCACTCAGATAAGCTTTGGCAGAGGCCACCACGATGTCCGGATCAGCCCCCACGCCATTGACCACGCGGCCACTGTTTTGCAGGCGCACGGTGACCTCGCCCTGGCTCTCTGTTGAACCGCTTATGGCGTTCACAGAATAGAGCACCATCTCTGCGCCGCTTTTGACGTGCGTTTCAATAGCCTTCAGGGAGGCGTCAACCGGGCCGTTCCCATCGGAGCAGCCCTTAAACTCTTTGCCGGCCACGGTAAAAACGACGCTGGCCTGCGGGCGCTCACCGGTTTCGCTGTGTTGGGACAGCGACACAAAACCATACTCTTCGTTGTCGTGCGTCACGCTTTCGTCACTCACCAGGGCAAGAATGTCCTCGTCAAAGATATCGCTCTTGCGATCTGCAAGCTCCTTGAAGCGGGCAAACGCGGTGTTGACATCGGCCTCGCTTTCCATTTGCACGCCCAGCTCGGTCAGGCGCGCCTTAAAAGCGTTGCGGCCACTGAGCTTGCCCAGCACGATTTTGTTGGCGGTCCAGCCTACATCTTCGGCCCGCATGATCTCGTAGGTGTCGCGCGCCTTGAGTACGCCGTCCTGGTGGATGCCCGAGGCATGCGCGAACGCATTGGCACCGACCACCGCCTTGTTGGGCTGCACCACGAAGCCCGTGGTCTGGCTCACCATGCGGCTCGCGGCAAGGATTTGCTTGGTGTCGATGTTCATGTCCAGGTCAAAATAGTCACGGCGGGTTTTGACCGCCATCACGATCTCTTCGAGCGAGCAATTGCCGGCCCGCTCGCCCAGGCCGTTGATGGTGCATTCCACCTGGCGCGCACCGCCAATCTTGACCCCCGCCAGCGAGTTCGCCACCGCCATGCCGAGGTCGTTATGGCAATGCACCGACCAGACGGCTTTGTC
>JANOTE010000652.1:0-3103 GCA_031416195.1 Rhodoferax sp. | reverse complement strand
GCTCAAACATTCATCTATTCCGTACCCGAATTCGCTGCGAACTGATTCCGCATGACTGGTTGCGCGAGCCAACATAATCAAAGTATTGAATTCGCGCAGTATGGTGTCGCTGTGAGTTGTGATGAGTACTTTGACGTCTAGGTTGACCAATTTTGCTAAAAAACGGGCGAACGCTCGCTGATTCTCAGGGTGTAAATTTAATTCTGGCTCATCTATCAACAGCATATGACCCTTGGCGGCTTCCGCCTTGAGCCAATACCAAATAACAACCAAACTGCGGGCGGCGCTTGACGCTTCGGTTAATCGCAACTGAACTTTGGAGCCTTTGGGAACAAAGTGGGTCACACCTTCTTTATTCGTCAGGTATTGCCCGCCAGCAATATTTTCAAAGTCAGTTGCTAGGGACGGATGCTCCTTTAAAAGCACGCCAGAACGACTTTCCAAAGAGCCAAAACGGTTAACGAATCGCACATTACTTTCTACGGGTAAAGGATAACCGTCGCTGTAGATGGCTTCAAAAAGTTTGCCTGGATGCATTTCCTTGTTTGAGTCCATGGTCGCCAGGTAATTGACGATCTTGTTTTTAGTGAGGTTCAGTTCCTCTTTAAATGTGACCGCGCCAGTGCGCTCAGTACTAACCATGAATACAGTTGGCAAGTAAGGGCTCAATACGGCTTCAAGCAAGGTTTGACTGACGAACTCTTCTAACGCGAATTTAGGGAACTCGCGTCTGTCGTTGTCTACTAAAGCTGCAAATTTCAAAACCCTGCTGTTATCGCTTTTTTCCGCTGAAAATAGGATCTTGCCTTGCTCGCTGCGCAATTCTTTCTTGAAGGTTGCACGCATCCAGGTGTCATCAATATCAAAATCAAAAGAGATATGGGTTCCTTCAAATCGTGAGGCTGGTGCGCCTAGCGCTCGTGGTAGTGAATCCTGCCAACGTAGACATGTACGCTTCTTGATGTCAGGCCATTGCGCTACAAACTTGGTTTCAAGATCAATCGAGACTGCGCCGTTGTTAAACAGCTCATCCAAGTCGTGGCGGTCAACCTCCCAGTCAATAAGCTGCCTCCACATTGATAAAAACGCGTACATCGCATAAGTGGCGTACGTTTTTCCGGTGTTATTGCGCCCGCAGATGACAGTCAAGGGCTTCAGCTCAATGATTGCTTCGTCAATAGCGCCTAAGCTGGTGAATTGAAATTTCATGCTTTTTATGTTCCGTTGCAATCGCTAAGTGGGTGGCGACCTTTGTTCACTCGTCTCGCGGTTGATTTGGTTTTGGTGAAGGTGCGTCTGCTAATTGCTCTGCCGCACTTGGACAGATGATTAAGCAATCACCATGCTTCCTTATTGTCATGGCCGTCCAGTCAATAGAGAACTCAAATTCGGGTGGAATGTTGAAAAACTGGCCTTCTGAGTCGTGGAGAAGTTCAATCTGAAAGCCGCTGGGGTTTAAGTCAGTCATTACTCGAACCAATTTTCAATTTTGAGCCCCGGTACGCGTTCAAATTCACGGGTATTTCGGGTAACGAGTGTTAGGTTATGGGCCAGGGCAATGCCCGCGATCAGAGTGTCTACCGGGCCGATAGGCGTGCCATGCCGCTCCAGATGAGCTCTGGCGCGTGCTGATCGATCAGCGCTGGCATCACTTAATGTTAAAACCTCGAAGCGCTTTTTGGCTGCTTCCAGTCGCGCCAATTGGCTTCTTGGGTCTTGCGATTTGTATGCCCCAGTCAACAGCTCGTACAGAACTGGCGTACATAAATTGATATCAGTGTCTTTTTGTTCAGCGAGGTGTGATCGAACCAGTCCGATCCCCTTGAAGAAATAGATGAGCGTGTCGGAGTCGAGTAGGTAAGCCAACGTGATTCCCTACCAACTTGCGCGTGGACTGTCGGGCGCTTCCATGGCCCTGATTTCTTCAATGCTCGGAAAGTCATCGCCGCCTGCGTCACGCAGGCGATCAATTTCTGCAAAAAACGCCTCCCAGCTTTGGCCTTGGGTTTTCTTTTCTTCAATGGCAAATTTTGCAAACCACTGGCTCACCGACACGTGAGCACGCCCCGCCGCTTTTTTGGCGGCATCCAATGCACTGTCTTCGACATAAATGGTCACTTGTCCCATGGTGCTTCCTCCGTTAATGGTCAATTTGACAATTATAAGTGGTATAAACTTATAATTTATTTTGCCTTTTCTTGGAAATTATGCAACTGCTAAAGGAGCCCCCAGCCGCTTCAACACATCCCGCACTGTTTGCGCGCGGTCTTTCGCTTCGGGTAACGACAGCTCAACGCGCAGTTTCTCGTTGCCGACCAGCTTGATGTAGCGGTTTTTCTGAATCAGCTCGATGATGCGCATCGGCTCAATCGGGGGGTTTTTCCTGAAGGTGATGGTGATCACGCCGGGTGCGGCATCGACTTTCACCACGCCGTAGGGCTTGGCGATGACGCGCAGGCGGTGTACGTCGATCAGGCTTTGCGCCTGCGGCGGCAGTTTGCCAAAGCGGTCAATGATTTCTTCGAGCAGGGCATCGATCTGGTCAGCGTTCTTGGCGGTGGCGAGTTTCTTGTAGAACGACAGCCGCAGGTGTACGTCGCCACAGTAGTCGTCGGGCAACAGCGCCGGGGCGTGCAGGTTGATGTCGGTGGTGGCGTTCATGGGTGCCATCAAATCCGGCTCAATACCCGCTTTCAAGCAGCGCACCGCCTCACCCAGCATCTCGTTATAGAGCTGAAAGCCGATCTCCAGCATGTTGCCGCTCTGGTTTTCGCCCAGCACTTCACCTGCACCGCGAATCTCCAAGTCGTGCATGGCCAAATAGAAGCCGCTGCCGAGTTCTTCCATCTGCTGAATCGCATCAAGCCGCTGGCTGGCCTGTTTGGTCAGGCCTTCAAGGTCGGGCACCATCAGGTAGGCGTAGGCTTGATGGTGGCTGCGGCCCACGCGGCCGCGCAGTTGGTGCAATTGCGCCAGGCCGAACTTGTCGGCACGGCTCATCACGATGGTGTTGGCGGTGGGCACGTCGATACCGGTCTCGATGATGGTGGAGCACAGCAGCAGGTTGTAGCGCTGGGCGACAAAGTCACGCATCACAGCCTCC
>JANOTE010000651.1:0-1581 GCA_031416195.1 Rhodoferax sp. | reverse complement strand
GCTGGCACCCGACGAGCCACCGGGAATGTGGGCAGTGTTCCAGGGGTTCTGCACAGCAACGGGCTGGTCCTGGCCGATCGGCGCAATCGCCGAGTTTTCGTTCGATGAGCCCATGGCAAACTCGTCGCAATTGAGTTTGCCCAGGGTGACGGCACCTTGCCGGGCCAGGTTGGCCACCACGGTCGCGTCAAACGGCGACCGGTAACCGCGCAACATACGCGAACCAGCCGTACTGACAAAGTCCTTGGTGACAAAAATATCCTTATGGGCCAGCGGTACGCCTTCGAGAGGGCCGCCGGTGCCCCGGGCCAGGCGTTCGTCTGCGGCGTTCGCCTGCGCCATCGTGACGGCTTCGTCGCGCGCCAGGTACACGCCCAGCGCTTCATGGGTATTGGCGCGCGCCAGAAAGTGCCGCGCAGTTTCGACCGCCGACACCTTGCGTTCGCGCAGCTGGCCGGCCAGCGCAGTCAGGCTCAGGTCGTGGAGTGCGGTGGTGGACAACGACATCGGTCTACTCGATCACCCGCGGCACCAGGAACAGGCCCGCTTCGACCTTGGGCGCGCTGCATTGGTTGGCTTGCCGGTTGTCTGGTTCGCTGGCCACGTCATCGCGCAGGCGCAACGCGATGTCACCATTGGTTTCAAACGGGTGGGCCAGTGGTGTGATGCCGCTGGTGTCCACTGCACGCATTTGCTGGACGATGTCAAAAAAACCGTTGAGCTGTGTCAGCATGCGCTCGCGCTCGTCAGGGGCAAGTTCCAGCCGTGCCAGATTGGCAATGCGCGATATGTCGGAAGGAGTCAAAGGCATCGGAGAAATAGGAGGAAAACTGACTGCATTCACGGTTGCCCGGCAGGCGATCCGGCACTTTGTCCGCAGGCGATAGAGTATTATCCCGCCTTTGCGCGCCATCCCGAAGACTGCGGATTTTGCTGCGAAATTAACCCATTCAGACCCATTGTGAGCTGGCAAAAATATGGCGATGACAGGCCGAAGCGCTTGGCATGCCCGAGAGGATTTTGATGTTTGGAGCATTCCGTCAGTATTTCTCCACTGACTTGGCGATTGATCTGGGTACCGCCAACACGCTGATTTATGTACGCGACAAGGGTATTGTTCTGGATGAGCCCTCGGTGGTGGCGATCCGCCACGAGGGTGGCCCGCAGGGCAAAAAAACGATACAGGCCGTAGGCAAGGAAGCCAAGGCCATGCTGGGCAAGGTGCCGGGCAATATCGAGGCCATCCGCCCGATGAAAGACGGTGTTATCGCCGACTTCACCGTTACCGAGCAGATGCTCAAGCAGTTCATCAAGATGGTGCACCCACGCAGCATCTTTCGACCCAGTCCGCGCATCATCATCTGTGTGCCCTGCGGCTCGACCCAGGTCGAGCGCCGCGCCATCCGCGAATCGGCTCTGGGTGCCGGTGCCAGCGACGTCTACCTGATCGAGGAGCCGATGGCAGCCGCAATCGGTGCCGGTTTGCCGGTCAGCGAGGCCAGTGGTTCGATGGTGGTGGACATTGGTGGCGGCACGACCGAAGTCGGCGTGATCTCATTGGGCGGCATGGTCTACAAAGGC
>JANOTE010000650.1:0-4330 GCA_031416195.1 Rhodoferax sp. | reverse complement strand
CCCGCCCGCTGGCACTGTCAGCAGCCAGATTGAACTGCGAACCTGCGCGCACATTCAAGCCCAGACGCAGGTCGGCGTTTATCTTGGGTTTCCAGTTGACCGTGCACCAGGCGCTGGCCACGTCCTGGCGGTCATCCAGGTTGCGGTTGGATGTCCAGGTGGACAGGCTGCATTCGCCATATGGGGGTAAAAAAGGCAGTGACGGCAGTGCATCCGCCGATGTGGCTGGGGCGGGCGAGGGCACCGCCGGGGGCAATCCGTCGGCCTGGCTGGCTTGGCCAGGCTGGGCCGCCAGCAACGCGGCCAGCGCCGCACTTGCGCAATGCCGCCGGGCTGCGTTGCGGGTGCGCATGGCTGTTCACTCCTCTTTTTCGAGGTAGCCAGCGGCGAAGTAGGCTTCACTCACAGGCTGGTTGGCTACAAACTGTTCAAACTTCAAAAAGGTCGCGTGCCCGGTTTGGTGATTCTTCACCTGAACCTGCATGGGCTGGAACTTGTTTTGCTTGACATCTACGAGCATCACGTTGCTGTTTTCGAGCGTTTTGAGAAGCGTGCCAGCCATGTCATGAAACTCCACTTTGACGCTGACCAGGCTGTCTTTGGCAACCCAGCTCACGCGTTTTGAGTAGCCTGAATCAGCAGCAATCTCTGGCGTTTTAGGCAGCGACTCGACCACATAGACCGGGGTGCCTGCCAATGATTCCTGCTTCAATAGTTTGTGGCTCCAGTCTTTGGCCCGGTGCCCCACCAAATCGCCAAACGAAAGGTCGGTGCCGACAAAGCTGTTTTTCTTGTTGTTGCTGGCAAGGCGCCGGGCTTTTTTCATGGCCGGTAAATAGACCCAAATTTCATCGTCTTTGCCTGGGTTTTCCAGCAATAAAGTGGTGGTGTTGCGCACATCGCTGGGGGACAGAAACCGAATCACCCGGCGGTTCGCCATGCCATCGCCCAGCAGTTTTGTGGCGCCGAATGTGACGCGTGAACGCTCTTGCCCCGAGGCGTTGACCAAACGAAAGCTGGCTTGCGAGGTTGAACTGTCAACCCGGGTGGACTGGTAATTTTTCTCCATCAGGGCCTCCACCTGCACCTCCTGCGCAGCCTGCGAATTTGCTGCGCCGCTGCTGGACATCAATCCGGCGAGCACCAGGCTGGCAACCAGCGTTGAGGTCAAAACCGTTCCAGCCACGGGACCGGTCGTAATGGTTCCTGTTGCAATGGCCCGCGTCGCAACTGCTTCAGCCGCAATGCTCCTTACCATTGGCCGAAGCCTGGGGCCAGTCACCAAGGTGCCCGAGCCGCCAGGGCTTGCCGTGCCGCGGTGGGTAAGGAACCTCGGCGGGTACAGCTTGATCAATGCCGGAATCAGGATCAGGGCCGAGACGGCACTCACGATCATCGACAGCACAATCAGCATGCCGAACCAGATGTGGACATAAAAATTGAAAGACAGCATCAACACGGCATACCCTACGGAGATGGCGCTGGCCACAAAGAACACTGCTTTGCCCGCCGTTTTCATGGTCTGTGCCAAGGCCTTGTCAATATCCTTGGTCTTGCCCAGCTCCTCCCTGATGCGGTAGAGCAAGTAAATGGCATAGTCCGCGCCGATGCCGATGGCCATCGCCGAGCTGACCGAATTGGGGGTGTTCAGCGGAATACCCGTCAAGCCCATCACTCCGAAGTTCACCAGTACGGTGAACATCAACGGCAGAACCAGGTAGATGCCGGCCAGCAGAGACCTGAACACCAGCACGCCCGCCACAAACACAAAGCCCATCATCTGCGCGATGTTCTGCATCTTGCCTTTAACCAGAGACTCGCTCAAGGCCGAGGTTTGTGGCACGCTGCCGCCAATTTGCATGGTGACACCTTTGGGCAGCCGCGGCTCGACGTAGGCGCGAATGGTGGCTACCATGGTTTCAGCATATTTGCTGCTGTCATTTTTCATCCAGACCAACAGGTTGGCATTTTGGTACTGGTAGTCAATGTAGGCATCAAAATCAGTCGGCTGGGCAGACATGGAGTACAGCAGCAGGAATTGGGAGACCAGGTCCTGGCTGGATGGAATCGCGTAAAACTCGTCGTTGCCGGCGTGCATGGATTTGTTCATCTGTTTGAGCAGGTCCACGATTGAAATGGTTTTACCGACGTCGGGCAGAGCGGCAATGAAGGCCTGGGTGTCTTCGATGGCGCGCAGCACGGCGGGGTCTTTCATGTGGTCAGCATGGCTGCCCTGAAACAACACGTAAAGGGTGTTGGTGCCGGCCAACTTTTGGTTCAGCACACGGTCTTCCTGGCGCAACTGCAAGCCTTCCCCAAAGTAGCTTTTGGTCGAGTTCTCGCGGCTGACGTTGGATGCGGCCAGCACAGCCACGCAGGCCAGCACGGCGAAGCAGGAGATGACGAGTTTGTAGCGCTGCGTCACCAAGGCGGTGAGTCGGCCTGCCAGCCGGTCCCATACCCGGTTTTCGCGGCTTTCAGCGCAGCCGGCTTCTGGCTGCGCTTTGGATTGTGGCTGGGGTGCTGGCAGGTAGCTGCGCAGCGCCGGAATGAAGGTCAGCTCAATCAGCAGGGCACTCAAAATGCCCAAGCCCGTGAAAATACCAAAGGTGCGAATGGTGGCGATCTCAAACGTGATCAGCGAAAAGAAGCCAAGCGCTGCCACCAACCCGGAGGTCAACATGACCGGTGCCACTTTGGCCAAGGACTCGACCACGGCGCGGTCATTCAAGGCACTCAGCGGGTCACGCGGGTGCAGGGCACGCAGCCGCTCGTACTCTTCGTAGTAGCGCTTGAGAATTTGAACCGCATGGCCGGCGGCAACGGCCAGGATCAGGATCGGTGTGGTGGCGTTGAAGGCATCCATTGACACCCTGGCCGCACCCATGATGCCCAGGCTCCAGATCACGGCCAACAGGGCGGTGACCAGCGGCAAGATCATCCCCTGCCGGGTTCTGAAAGCTTCAAAATGCACCAACCCGATCAACACCAGCGCAATCGGAAACAAATAGGCCATGCGTGCCGAAAACCGTTCGACATTGGCAAAAAACACGGCCGTGCCGCTGCTGATGACCGTCACCTGCGGCGTCTTGGCCTGGTCCAGCACGGCCTGCACTTTGTCCATCACTTCACGGAATCCCTTGGGCCCGATCACCACCGAAAACGTCACCGATGCCAGCGTTTTGTCGGCTGATATCAAAGTGCTTTGGTACACCGGGTTTTGTTCAAGGAGACGTGCCAGATTAGCGATCTCGGCCGCATCATTGGGGTTGCGCAGCAGCGGCTCTACCTTCATGTCGGCCTCGGTGCCCGAGATAGCCCGGGCGCGATCGGCCGTCACGCTCAACAGGGTGTGCGCCTTGACGCCCGGCACTTTCGCCAGATCACGGGTCAGGTCGGCTACTACGCGCAACACCTCCGGGCGAAAAGCACTGCCACCGTCAGCCGCGCCCACACCCACCACCACCACATATTTCGAGCCGAACAGGGTCTCGGCAGCCGTAGTGCCAATCACGTTGGGGTGCAGCTTGGGCAGCATCGCAGAAGGGTCAATCACAATGTTCACGTGGCGCAACTGGCTGGCAAAAAATACCGTCATCAAGCCAATCACCAAAACCAGCCAAAAACGCCTGCGCACAATGGTGTTTGCAAGGGCGCGGATCATGATGCTTGCCCCAGGTGCGAAAAGCGGCTGATTTGGTCTATCACCGCCGGGTCCTTCAGGATGCGCCGATGGCCCAAACCCTCGGTGGCTATCAACTCGGCGTGCCGCAAGGTCTGCTGAATTTTCAGCGCGTGCTCAAACGGTATCTCGTGGTCGTCGCGGTCATGTACCAGCAGCATCGGTATTTTCAGGTGCGCCAGCATGTCGGGAATCGATAGCGTGTCCCAGCCCAAGGGCTGTGCGTAGTTGGCATCCATGCGGGCGCGCGCTTTTGCCAAGGTGTGACTCGAAATGCCCAGGTAGCTGCCGATCACATTGGTGAACCAGGTGCAGTCGGTCAGCGAGCTGATCGAGACCAGGCGTTGAACGTCCAGCTCGTAATCACGCAGCGCAATGGCCGTCGCCGCCACCCCCAAAGAATGCGCAATCAAGGTGTCAATCGGCCCTACATCATGGATCACCGCCGCAGTGGCCTGTGCCATGCGCATTTGCTCAGCCCATGTCCCGCTGGACAAGCCGTGGGCCGGATGGTCAAAACTGACTACGCTCAGGCCGTTTTGGGTGAGTTTGCGAATCATCGCCTCAGGCTGGGTGCCGCGCCCGCCCCAGCAATGCACAAACAGGCATTGCGGCCCCTTGCCCCAGCGGTAGCACTGCAGCCAGCCA
>JANOTE010000649.1:0-6690 GCA_031416195.1 Rhodoferax sp. | reverse complement strand
CATGCATTGCCGTTGACCCGTTAGTGATTCAGAAATGACCGCCGTTGCGATCCCCAGTCAGTCTGCGTCGAAAGTGGCTCCACAGCGTGACCCGGCTTGGATGTCTCGCGTCTTCTGGATAAGCCTTGGCTTGGTCGCGCTGTGGCCTTTGGGCGTGACGACCGAGTTCAAACCCTGGATTCTGTTGGAACCTGCCAATCTCAAAATCAGTGCGAAATTCATCGCCAGTTTTTGGCCTTTGGTGTCCACGGGCGAATTTCTGGAAATGGTTGCCCGCGAAACTTGGCGCACCGTGGCCATGGCGACCGCCGGCATCACGCTGGCACTGGTGTTGGCGATTCCGCTGACGCTTTTGAGCACACGGGTGCTTTCAGTGTCGGCCCTGTCAGGCCGCATGGCGCGTGGGCCTTATTGGTTGCGCCAAGCTGTGCGCTGGTACCTGATTCTGTTGCGTAGCATTCCGGAACTGGTATGGGCGCTCGTATTTGTGCGGGTGGTGGGCCTGGGGCCAACTGCCGGCGTATTGGCGATCGCGTTGACCTATGCGGGCATGCTGGGCAAGGTTTACAGCGAAATACTGGAGAGCGGTGAAACCCATGCAACGCAGACGCTCATGCGTAACGGCAGTGGTCGGCTTCAGTCATTTTTCTATGGCTTGCTTCCCACCAACGCAGCGGAATTGACCAGCTATACCGTGTACCGTTGGGAATGCGCGATTCGGTCCTCCGTGGTGCTGGGGTTTGTGGGTGCAGGTGGCTTGGGTCAGCAACTCGACAACTCCATGAAGATGTTCAATGGCGGCGAAGTCGCCAGCATGTTGCTGGTGTTCATCGCCCTTGTGGCGTTGGCAGACAAAGTCAGCTCTTGGTTGCGAAAGTCTCTCGGCTAGCGCATGAGCCAAAGTTAGATGATGAACAAAGTCACCGCCGCCAATCCCCCGTTCAAGCTGCCACTGCGGCTGTTTGAAGCGCGCTGCAAGGCGTGCTGGTTCACGGTTGGTCTCCTGGTACTCGTGGGCTTAAGTTTTTGGTCGCTTGACTTGAAGTGGTCTCAGTTTCTGTCCCGTGAGGCAGCTAACAGCATGGGCCGCTTTATTGCTGAGTTTTTTCCACCTGATCTGTCCAGCGGGTTTGTTCGAAAGGTTGCCTTGGGCGCTTGGGAAACTTTGGCCATGTCGGCCTTGGGAACACTGTTGGCCGCAATCGCTGGGCTGGCATTGGCGTTGCCAGCCAGTCGAATGTATGCGGGGGATCGCGGCATTGCCCGCACGCCTACGCGCCTGCTCCTCAACGCGTTGCGAAGTATCCCTGAGCTGGTGTGGGCTGCACTGCTTTTGATTTCGGCTGGCTTGGGGCCGTTTGCGGGCACCTTGGCGCTAGCGCTGCACACGTCGGGCGTGCTGGGGCGGTTGTTTGCAGAAGCGGTTGAAAATGCGCCGTCTGGCCCCGGTGATGCGCTGCGCGCGCAAGGTGTAGGGAATGGGCGAGTATTCCTGTACGCTACGCTGCCGCAAATCCTGCCGCAGCTGCTGAGTTATACACTTTACCGTTGGGAAAACAACATCCGGGCTGCCGCCGTGCTGGGTGTGGTGGGAGCAGGCGGTTTGGGCCAACTGTTGGCGTTCCATATGGGTTTGTTCCAGATGAACAAGACTGCTACTATTTTGGGTGCGATGCTGCTGATGGTCGCCTTGGTGGATGGAGCCAGCCACGGCACAAGGCGCTTGCTAACACGCTAACCAGTAGAGAGTCATTATTATCGCTACAAATTAAATAGCAAATTTGCGAATTAATACGGGAGCTAGAGGCCTATATTTTCTATGTTTTGAGGTCGAAAGTAAAAAAATGAACCCGCAGGTTCATTTTTTACTTCATCGGGCCTTGCGCAGGCCAACGGATCGATCAGGACTTCTTGGCCTTGGCGGCGGCCACTTCTTTGGCGATTTCTTCGCCACTTTTGTAATGGGGAACACGAAACACCATGCGTTTCGTGCGCTGGATCATGCTGTTGCTACCTGCGATTTCGTCTTTCCAGTATTTCTCGGCCAGCGCCATGTTGCCCACGGGGTCAACTTCAAACCCGTCTTTGGAGGCCTGCCCGCCAAAGATATACAGCTTGCCGTTGATCATGCTGAAGGTGTCTGCATCGCCGCCCCAGGGAATGCCATACGCCACACCATTGGCGCAGTAGCCGCCAAACTCAGGCAGGTATTTTTTGGGCTCTTTGTCAAAAAGGGCCTTGTGGGCGGCAGTCGAGAATCGAAACGTCACGCCTTCATAGTCGCTCTTGATCTGCGGCGTGCCCTGTACATACTTGCCCTGCGTAAAGTAGGCCACGATATCGGCACCCTTGAGGATGACGCGCGCATCCTGCCCATCCGCCACCGCGTTGACAGGCTTGAGGCTGGACGAGGGGTTTTGTGCCGTCATCGCGCCGCAGCCGCCGAGCAGCACAGCGAGTGCGATGGTGCTTGCCGTCAATGTCAGACGATGCCTGACGCTTTTGATGAAGAATGGCGGGAATGATGATGCTATGTTGCTCATGGTGTAGATGTTTCCAAAAAAGAAATGTTGGGTTGAATGTGACTGTGATTGGGTTCGCGGCTTGCTTCCAGGCCGACCGGTGTGATCTCTAGGTAGGGCGCGGGCCAGCCCAAAATTTTACTGGCGGCCTCAGCCCGCTGACGAAGGTGCGCTGGGTCATCTCCGCTTAAGTGAACAATTCCATAACGGTAGCAGCCGAGCCACTTGAAGTCGCGCTCAATAGAGCCTTTGTCCTTGGGGAATGGGAACAGCAGGCTGTTTGGGAAGAGCTGGTTGAACCGTGCGGTTTGGGCGGAATCAGGCATTGTGCAGTGTTGATCACGTGCGAAGCTGCGGTACACCAGACTGGAGGCTGCGCCCGCAGTTGGTGCCACACGGAGTTCAGAATCAGGGTGCTTACCATGCGCCATTGCCAAAGCACAGGCATGCAGATCGACACCGTCCACCCGCAAATACAGATCAGAAAACTGTGATGCCATGCGTGGGTTGAACTCGATCACCGTCAAACGGTCGTGCGCCTCGTCGTAGAAAAACTCCATGTTGAACAGGCCGTGGTCGAAGCCAACCGCGCTCAGAAAAGTCTGCGCTATTTCCAGCGCGCGTTGCTGGATGGTGGTGTTTAAACGGCTGGGATAGTCCCAACGCATGAAGGCCTGCGTACCAGGGTACATGACTGCGTCCACCACGCCAAAGAGCGCTGCCTTGCCCTTCCAAACGTACCCGTCCAGGTTGAACTGCGGGCTGTTGATGGGCTCTTCGACCATCAGACGGTGTGCGCTTTGCTGGGTTTGCGCAGCTTGCAGATTGTGGCCCATTCGTTTTTTGAAAACCCGCTCGAACGGTTCGACCAGACGGCGAATGACCCACAGCTCCCAGAAGCCAAACCGGGTGTGCGCGGTCAACTCCTGGCGCGAATGAACCACCCTTGCCAACACTGAAAACGCAGCCTTCACCGGTTTGACGAATAGCGGATAACTTAAGCCATGGGGTACATCGGCACCGTATTCCGCATCCAGCACGGCGAACTCCGGGTTGGCTTGCGGACACACTTGCTGCAAGACTTGGCGCGCATGGATTTTGTGCTGGCACGCCAAAACTGCCTTGACCGGCGTGCCCGGCCAGCCCATTTTCTCAGCCAGCATGGCAGCCGTTAACGCTCCGAACTGCTCCTGGCTGGAGACCACGGCTGTCCATCCCTTTGACTTTGCCTTCTTGGCCAACCGATTGACGAAGCGCTCCATGTCAAACCAAACCAGGTTTGCGTTGCTGGGAAACGAGAAGAGATCGAATCCGGCATCTTCAGGAACAGCTTCACCTCTCGCAAGGCAAGCGCGCTTGAAGCCTATGGCATCGAAGTCATAGTTGAAGAGGATGAGCGTCGGTGAGCGGGATTTCATGTTGGTTTCACGTTGAGCATGGAAGTAACGCGCAATCGGTCGAAATATGTTGAGTCGAAGTTCGGGGGTGTTGCCTTACAAGCTGAATCAAGCATGCAAGGTAGCGAGTTGGTTCGCCGCAGCCATTGTCGTTCGGTAACCCGCCTCAATGGCGCGCTGCCTGAACTCGCGGGATAGGTTGACGTAGTAACCGAAGTCCGGATGCAGCGTCAAATCGGCCGCGCGGGCATCGGGTTGCGTCAAGGCCCGCTTGCGCTTATCGGTTTCGAGAAAACGCCCGGCACTGGCTGGTGCGTCTTTCTCATGCGCGGATGCGTCGATGGCAAGCACGCGTAAAGCACCCATTTGCCTCGCCAGGCGCACGGGCAGTGGCTGGTGCAAATCAGGGTCTACAAATTGCTCGCCACGAATCCGCACGGGGGCGAACTGCCCTTCAATGGCGCAACTGGCTTGCACTGCAATGCCCGCGTCGCCGGCATTGAAGCCCACGAGAGTCGAGTCGGTTCGGCGGGCGGCCACACACACCACGGGCGTGGGCATACCGTGCAGTGGCATGCCATTGACTTCGCGATGAACCAGGGCGGAGATGGCGGCTCCGCTGAGTCGCTCAGTGGCTCCTAGCGCCAGCCGCCCCAAACCCATCGGTTGCAGGTCAAGCGCCATCTGCTCAATATCGCTAGCCGTTTTACCGCACGCGTAGACTACGGCCAACGCCGCGCCGATTGACGCCCCTACCAGCAAATCCGGCTTGTGACCCAGCTCCGCCAGGGCCTTGATGACACCTACATGCACAAACCCGCGTGGCCCGCCCGAGCTGAAAACCCAGGCGGTGCGAAATGTGCGGGCAAAAGGCTTGGATTGCGGTGAATCAGCACCATTGTGGTCTTCGTCAGGCGACAGCGTGCAGCCCGCGAGCGCTGCACCCAGGCCGATGCCTAGACCTGCCACGCCAAATCGCAAATTGTCGACAAGGAAAAATCGGCGTTTTAATGGCGGCATGTTAAAAGGCAACGGTGCGGAAACCTGCGAAAATGTCTGAACGCTCCGGCAGAAAAAAGTTCCGGTAGCGCGAGTCGTGCATGCGCGCGTGAGTGGCAAATGCGCCGCCACGCAGCTCGCGGTGGTCACCAAACCAGGGTTGGGAATACTCCCGATACGGACCGCTGGCAAAGCCGGGGTAGGGTTCAAAGGTGTCCGCCGTCCACTCCCAAACGCTGTGGCCCCAGGCAAATTCCGGGTGGCTGCTTGCCGCATGTTCCCACTGGGCTGCCGTTGGCAAGCAGCGTTTGGCCCATCGGCAATAGGCTTCGGCTTCAAAGGCATTGAGATGCATCGCGGGAATTTGGTTGCGGGTGCCGCCGGGTTGTAAATCAACCCACTGGTCAAACCAGCGCATTTGCCACTGCCCTGATGCACTGCGCCGCCAGTGCGCGGGCTGGCTTAGACCCGATTCATTTCGCCAATGGCCTGCACAACCGGGCCAGTACTGAGTTTGCCCATAACCCCCTGCATCGACAAACTGGGCAAACTCCAGCGCGGACACGGGCTCGCTGTCAATCACAAAGTCATGCTGCTTGACCTTTTTGCCGGGGCGCTCATTGTCGAAGGCGAAACCGTCGGCCTGAGCCGCACAGCCCAGATCAACCTCACTGGCCGACACGACGATTTGAACGCTGCGTGGTCGCACGGGCAAGTTGTAGCCCTGCGGCTGCGCGTAACCCAACGCGCTGCGCAGCCAGCACAGCGCCTCGCCGTGCATGTCCTCATGAAAGAGCGCCAAGCGATGAAAGTACAGTGATTGGTCTTCATCGGCTGCGCTTACAAAGTCGTGCCGGGGCAGGGCTTGCAGGCTGGCATCAAGTTGATCGTCCAGCATGCGCTTAAGCGCGGCGTGATTCGGCATTGGAGTCGTCCAGCGCGCGGCGTGGGGCAGCCGGGTGGAGTCCAGATGGGCATCTGGCCCAGCAATCTGCGCGGGTAAGTGCGCAGTGACCAGCCCATCCTGCGCCAGAGAATGCGGTCCGCGCAGTATCCAAAATTCGGCAAACCAGGCTTGATGCGCCAGCTCCCAGGCGATTGGGTTCACACCAGGCTGCAAAGGTGGATTCCACTGCGCATCGGTTAAATCGTCGACCAAAGCCCATGTGCGTGCGCGGGCATCGCGCATCGCGCTGGCCAGCGCTTCACCTGCCAGATGGCGCGGGCGGTCGCGCTGCGCAAGTTCACGCGGGCGGCTCTTGCCCTGCTCATTGGCATGGTGAAGGGAATCCGTTGCGGCGTTAGAGATTCGGTCGTTCATGACGCGATTTTGGCGTTGGGTGAAGTATGCCAGCGGCAGGGGTAAGATTTTGTGAGCTTCTTTCGGTGAAACCCTAAACGACTGGGTCGCGACAACATCCTTGTTATTACGTCAGAACACTCAAAATGGATTCAACGCAACGTCGTGCCTTGTGGGGAACCGGTCGAACGCGCCGACAGACTAGGTCGAACTATTTATCCGACTAATTAGCGTCTAGCTCCCGGATATTGTACGCAGATAGCTATATAAGTAGTAGCATTAAGGTGATGATGCAAGCTGACCATCATGATCCCAGTGGCTCCAGCTTCACGATCACAAGCGACAGGTTGTCGCCACCGCCTTGCCCCCGTGTGCGGGCCTTCTCAATCAAGAACTCGGTCGCCTCGCGCGCGGTCAGTGTTGACAAAACAGAGCCCAGCTCGGTCGGATTGAAGTAGTGCCACACGCCGTC
>JANOTE010000648.1:0-1886 GCA_031416195.1 Rhodoferax sp. | reverse complement strand
CGTGTAGCCGTCGGCAGGCGCCTGCTTGACCGTCATGGCGGCAATGACACCATTGCCACCGGGCTTGTTCTCAATGACGACAGGCTGGCCCAACGCGGTCGTAAGCTGTTCTGCGAAATAGCGGGCAGTAGTGTCAGACCCACTGCCTGGGGATGTCGGTACGACAATTTTCAGCGCTCTATTGGGGAAATTTGCTCCCTGCGCTGTCGCAATAGAAACGGTCGTAGCCAGCATCCAACATACGTTTAATGCTATTATTTTATTGATAAATCTCATGTCAATAGCTTCATTGTTTAATGTTTGTTTGCCTCTGGCATCACTGGTGACTTCACTTAACAATCAGTGTTTCAGGCAGTAGAAAAGCGCGCGACTGCTGTACCGCCTTCATCCTCGATCACCAATTGAAGACGCTGGTCAATCTTCAGTGTCTCGGCATCTTCCACGCCCACCACGTTGCTGATCAGTCGTGGCCCCTCATCCAGCTCAACCACCGCAACGTTATAGGGCAGGCGGTTTGCAAAGGCGGGGTGAAAAGCCACGTGGTACACCACCCAACTGATCAGTTTCGCGCCGCCCGCCGCACTCTCCCAAACGCAGTCCGATGAAAGGCAACCGGGGCAATCACTTCGCGGGGGCAGCCAGGCGTGCCCACATGATTTACAGCGCTGGAAAGTCAGGACGCCGCTGGCCAGACCGTCCCAATACGGCGCATTGAGAGCATCCCGCTCAGGCGCGGGCACGGGAATGTAATTTGAAGGTTTTTCCATGTCTTTATCCTTGCCCTAGTGCCCGAGGATCAGTGTTGAATGGGTGTGCATGATGCCGCCCTGGTTGCTGACGGCACAAGTGCGTGCGCCTTTAACCTGGTTTACAGACTCGCCACGCATTTGCCGCACGCCTTCAATCACCAGTTGCAGACCCGGCATGCCGGTTTCAGACAACAGGCCACCCGCCGTGTTGATGGGCAGATCGCCGCCAATCTCAATGCGGCCGTCTTCAACGAAATGACCGCCTTCGCCCTTCGCACAGAAGCCGTAGGATTCCAGCGTCATCAACGCCGCGATGGTGAAGCAGTCGTAGATTTGCGCCACGTCAATGTCCTTGGGCGACAGCCCCGCCATCTTGAATGCGGTTTGCGCCGACAGCGTGGCGGCGGTGGTGGTCAGGTCCGGGCGCAACGCGACTTCCCATGAGGTTTGTCCTTGGCCGAACCCCAAAATCGGCACTGGCTTGGCAACACCCAATTCTTTTGCGCGCTGCGCACTCATCACGACAACTGCAGCGGCACCGTCGGACACCAGACAGCAGTCGTCGCGGCGCAACGGCGCGGCAATCAAGCGCGACGCGCGATACTGCTCCAGCGTCAGTGGTTTGCGCAATTGCGCGTTGGGGTTGGCAGCACCGTGTTTGCGGCAGGCCACGGCAATCGCACCCAGCTGGTCGCTGGTGGTGCCGAATTCGCCCATGTGACGGCGCGCCAGCATCGCGTAGCCGGCCGGGGTGCCAAACCAGCCATAAACACCGTCATCACCCCAGGCCTTTTCATACGCCTGGCGCGAGCCGGTGGCTGGGTTGTCAGCCAGACAGACGAGGGCAATATCGCATTGCCCGGCGTCAATCGCCATAGCCGCGTAGCCAATCATGCTGATGTTGCTGGCGCCGCCCTGGTCCCAGACGCCGCCAATGCGCGGCACGATGCCAAGGGTCTCGGCTAGCTTCTGGCCGTACATCATCTCGAACTTGGAGGTCGGGAACTTGACGAACAGGCCATCGACCTGCGACTTGTCAATTCCCGCATCGGCCAGTGCCTTGCGCACGGCCTCCACATTCATTGACAAGGTGCTGCGGCCTGGCAACTTGCCAAACATGGTGTGGCCAACGCCCGC
>JANOTE010000647.1:0-2415 GCA_031416195.1 Rhodoferax sp. | reverse complement strand
CGCGGCCAACGGCTTTTACATGATCGACAAAGAGCGCGGCGTGAAAGCCTGGAAGGCACCATGAATCGAATCATGAATCGATGGGCGGGCTTGATCGTCATGACGTTTACGGCGGGGCTTGCGTCGTCGCAGACCATCGCTCAAACAACGCCGTCCGCAGCCCCCGCTGCAAACGCCTACAGCGCCAGCGTGGCCACTGAATGGTTTCAACTGGCACTGCTGCTCACCCAGCAAACCCCCGGCTTCAGCCCGCCCGTGGCAGCGCGCGCGTTGGCCTACTTGGGCTTGACGCTGTATGAATCCACCGTACCCGGCATGCCGCAACACATCAGCTTGGCCGGCCAGTTGAATGAATTGAGTTCGCTGCCCCTCGCGCAGCCCGATGAGCCGCTGCACTGGCCCACCGTCGCCAACGCTGCGCTCGCCACCATGACGCGCATGATGTTTGCCAGCGCCACGCCCGAGAACAAAGCCCGCATCGACCTGCTGGAGCGCAGCCTGCCGCTTAAACTGAGCGCGGATTTTGATGCCAGCGCCGTGTCGCAAGAGATCACCCACCGCTCGCAGACCTTCGGCAAGCTGATGGCGATGGCCGTCATGACCTGGGCCCGCACCGACGGCGGCCACGAAGCCTGGGGGCCGCTCAAGCGCAGCCAGCAAAACTATGTGCCGCCCAGTGGCGCGGGCCAATGGGCCGCCACGCCACCCGCGTTCGGGCCGGCGCTGTTGCCGTGGTGGGGCGAGGTGCGGCCTTTCGTGTTGAAGACGCCCGACGAATGCAAAGCGCCGCCGCCGCCGGCGTTTTCTGAAGAAGCCGGATCAGCCTTCTACAAAGACGCTGTTGAGGTTCACAAGATCAGCAACCAGGCCACACAAGAGCAGCGCCAGTTCGCGTTGTATTGGACCGATGACCCGCTGAAAACACCCACACCCGCAGGCCATTGGGTCTTTATCGCCACCGACATGTTGAAGGCCCGCACAGCCACGCTGGCCGATGCCGCGCAGCTCTACGCCAAGCTCAATCTCGCCATGGCTGATGCCTTCATTGCCGCGTGGCACGCCAAGTACGTGACGAACGTGATGCGCCCGGTTACTTACATCCAACTGGGCATCGACAGCAACTGGGTGCCCAGCCTGATGCACACGCCGCCCTTCCCAGAATATCCATCCGGCCACTCGGTGCAATCCAGCGCCGCCGCTGCGGTGCTGGCGCAAGCCTTCGGTGCCAACACGTCCTTCACCGACAACACCCACAACGACCGAGGCTGGGGCCCGCGCACGTTCAAAAGCTTTCAGGCCGCAGCCGATGAAGCCGCCTTCTCACGCCTGTATGCAGGCATTCACTACCGCTTTGGCGTGACCGGTGGGCAGGTGCAAGGCGCGTGCGTGGCGCAGAAGGTACTGGGGCTGAAGCTTAAGCCGTGAGGCGCTGCTTCACATTCATAATCGTACCCATAATAGCTATGTTATATATAGCACACCACGCAAATTATCCGGGAGCTAGAGGGTGAATTAGCTCATAAAACTCCCAAAAACCCTCATTTTTCGGCAAAAGTCGCTCTTTTTACGTCAAATTTACTACATTTGTAGTAAAAATCAAACACTAAGTGAATTGGCTGAAATCAGTGCCGCGCCAGCACCGCCCGCAGCGCCTCCCCGGTGTGCGTGCGCAACGTCACCACCTGCTCTGGTGTGGCAGCGGCCACGATACGGCCACCGGCGTTGCCACCGTCCGGGCCGAGGTCAATCACCCAATCCGCCTCGGCGATCACGTCCAGGTCATGCTCGATCACTACCATGCTGTGGCCGCCATCGACCAGACGGTGCAACACCTTGATGAGCTTCTCCACGTCGGCCATGTGCAGGCCCACGGTGGGCTCGTCCAGCACGTACAGGGTGTGCGGCGGCTTTTGGCCACGGCGGGTAATGTCATCACGCACTTTGCTCAACTCGGTAACCAGCTTGATGCGCTGTGCCTCGCCGCCGCTGAGCGTGGGTGACGGCTGCCCGAGCGTGAGGTAACCCAGGCCGACATCTTTGAGCAGTTGCACCGGGTGGCCGATGTTGGGCATGGCGGCGAAGAACTCAACCGCCTCATCCACCTCCATTTGCAACACGTCGCCAATGTTTTTGCCACGCCAGGTGACGGCCAGCGTCTCGGGGTTAAAGCGCGCGCCACGGCAGGTTTCGCACAGCACTTTCACATCCGGCAGAAAGCTCATGGCGATGGTGCGGATGCCCTGACCCTCGCAGCCGGGGCAGCGGCCCTCACCGGTGTTGAAGCTGAAGCGATTCGCTGCGTAACCGCGCGCCTTGGCTTCCAGCGTGTCGGCAAACAGTTTGCGGATGATGTCCCAAAAGCCGATGTACGTGGCGGGGCAACTGCGCGGGGTTTTGCCGATGGGGGTTTGGTCG
>JANOTE010000646.1:0-2865 GCA_031416195.1 Rhodoferax sp. | reverse complement strand
AAAGGAGTAGACCTTGAGTCTTAATCGCAGTGAGAAAGAAGCGGTCATTACCGATGTGACTGGCCTCGCCGCAAAAGCTCAAACGCTAGTGATGGCGGAGTACCGTGGCATCACGGTCGCTGACATGACCAAATTGCGCTCATCCGCGCGCAGCAATGGTGTGAGTCTGACTGTGTTGAAAAACACGCTCGCCCGCCGTGCTGTCGCTGGAAGCGGATTTGCCGTCGTGTCCGACCTGATGACCGGCCCGCTGATCTACGGCTTCTCAACTGATGCAGTCGCTGCCGCGAAAGTGGTGGCCGAGTTCGCGAAAACCAATGACAAATTGGTGATTCGCGGTGGTGCATACGGTGGAAAAGCTTTGGACGTGAACGGCGTGAAGCAGTTGGCAAGCATTCCTCCCAAAGAGGTGTTGCTGGCACAGTTGCTGAGCTTGATGCAATCCCCCATTTCGCGTACCGCCCGTGTGCTGGCCGCGATTGCGGAGAAAAAAGGCGCTGCCCAGGCAGTATCCGAAGCGGGACCTGAAGCGGCTGCAGAAGCACCGGTCGAGGCAGTTCCAGCTTGATGCTGAACCGCACTTTGTAATCAATATTTTTAGGAAATCAAAATGGCATTCGATAAAGACGCATTTTTGACCGCGCTGGACAGCATGACGGTCATGGAACTCAACGATCTGGTGAAAGCCATCGAGGAGAAATTTGGGGTGAGTGCTGCGGCGATGTCCGCACCAGCGGCTGGCGGCGGCGCTGCTGCTGCTGTGGTTGAAGAGAAGACCGAATTCAACGTTGTGCTGCTGGAAGCCGGCGCGCAGAAAGTTCAAGTCATCAAGGCCGTTCGCGAAATCACTGGCTTGGGCTTGAAAGAAGCTAAAGATCTGGTCGACGGCGCACCCAAGAACGTGAAAGAAGGCATTGCCAAGGCGGATGCCGAAGCCGCCATGAAGAAACTTGTGGATGCCGGTGCCAAGGTTGAACTCAAGTAATTGAGTTTGATCTGAAGGCTGGAGAGTCCTGAAATGGGCCTCCAGCCTTCAGTGTTTCTAGCAGCGCTTCTAGAATGGGAGCGTGCCAGCTTCAGAGCACACTGAAAAACGGCCCTTTGGGCGTTTTCGGGTGGCCCGAAAGGCCACCCAAAAGCCTAAAAGGGTTTTTCAGTGTCTTCTGCCCCAACTGTAGAAGATGCCTTGGTTCGGGTTGCACGCAATGTGCAATCGTCCGCCAACGATTGGTAGTGGCCAGTCACCAAGAAGTTCCTCAGGATTCATTAGTCATCGCCCGGAGATCTCATGGCCTACACATACACAGAACGCAAGCGCATCCGTAAAAACTTCGGAAATCGTGACAGCGTACTTGAAATCCCGTACCTGCTCCAAATGCAAAAAGATGCGTACACGGCATTTTTGCAAGCCGATGTCGCCCCCAAGAAGCGAACCGTCGAAGGGCTACAAGCTGCTTTCGATGCGGCTTTCCCCATCGTCTCGCACAATGGTTTTGTGGAGATGAAATACCTGGAGTACAACCTAGCCAAACCTGCTTTCGACGTGCGGGAATGCCAAACGCGCGGCCTGACATTTGCGTCCGCCGTTCGCGCCAAAGTTCAGCTGATCATTTATGACCGCGAGTCTTCGACCTCTCAAAACAAGGTGGTAAAGGAAGTCAAGGAGCAGGAAGTCTACATGGGCGAAGTTCCGCTGATGACGACCAAGGGTTCATTCATCATCAACGGAACCGAGCGCGTGATCGTTTCTCAGTTGCACCGTTCGCCGGGCGTTTTCTTTGAACATGACAAGGGTAAGACCCACAGTTCGGGCAAGTTGCTGTTCTCTGCGCGCATCATTCCTTACCGTGGTTCCTGGCTCGATTTTGAGTATGATCCGAAAGACATTCTGTACTTCCGGGTGGATCGCCGCCGCAAAATGCCTGTCACGATTTTGCTCAAGGCCATCGGCCTGAACCACGAGTCGATCCTGGCGAATTTCTTCGTCAACGACAACTTCCGCTTGATGGACAGTGGTGCACAAATGGAGTTTGTTGCTGAGCGTCTGCGCGGAGAAGTGGCCCGCTTTGACATCACCGACAAGAGCGGCAAAGTGATCGTGGCCAAAGACAAGCGCGTCACCGTGCGCCACACCCGTGAATTCGAGCAAAGCGGCACCACGCACATCAGCGTGCCAGAAGACTTCCTGGTGGGCCGTGTGGTTGCGCGCAATATTGTGGACGCAGACACGGGCGAGATCATTGCCAAAGCCAACGAAGAGTTGACCGAAGCGCTGCTGAAAAAGCTGCGCACTGCAGGCGTGCAGGAATTGGCCAGCATCTACACCAATGAGTTGGATCAGGGCGCTTACATTTCGCAAACCCTGCGCAGTGATGAAACCGTTGACGAGTTTGCCGCCCGCGTCGCCATTTACCGCATGATGCGTCCCGGCGAGCCGCCCACAGAAGATGCGGTACAGGCCTTGTTCCAGCGCCTGTTCTACAACCCCGACACCTATGATTTGTCGCGCGTGGGCCGCATGAAGTTCAACGCGAAGATGGGCCGCGCTGAATCCACGGGCCCGATGGTGCTGGCCAATGAAGATATTTTGTCAGTCGTGAAGATTCTGGTGGACCTGCGAAATGGTCGCGGTGAAGTCGATGACATTGACCACTTGGGCAATCGCCGCGTGCGTTGCGTCGGCGAGCTGGCTGAAAATCAATACCGCACCGGTTTGGCACGGATTGAAAAAGCCGTGAAAGAGCGCTTGGGGCAAGCCGAGCAAGAGCCATTGATGCCGCACGACTTGATCAACAGCAAGCCGATCTCGGCTGCATTGAAGGAGTTTTTCGGTGCCTCCCAATTGTCGCAGTTCATGGACCAGAC
>JANOTE010000645.1:0-2979 GCA_031416195.1 Rhodoferax sp. | reverse complement strand
GCCAACCTGGCGCGAACCAAGTCGCTGTTGGCGCTGCTCGGCCGTCCGCAGCAAAACGTGCAACCGGGGGCGTATCGCACGTACCTGGCACCGCGCGCGTTTTCCGATTTGATCAGCATGCTGAGCTGGAACGCGCTGTCTGCCGCCGCCTGGAAGCAAGGTCGCAGCCCGTTCAAGAAGCTGATGGAAAAAGAGTCTCGCCTGTCGCCTCTGCTCAACATCGACGAGAACTTTGAGCTGGGTTTGACGCCACGCTTCAACAGCCTGGGCGAAGTGTCGCCAGAGCGAATGGGCCTGATCGAGCAGGGCGAGTTGAAGAACCTGCTGGTTAGCTCACGCACCGCCAAAGAATATGCCTTGACCGCCAATGGCGCTGCCGACGGCGAGGCTCCGCGCGCCCTCGATGTCAAGTGCGGCGAGTTGCAAGAAAAAGATGTACTCAAAGAACTCGGCACCGGGCTGTTTTTGTCTAACCTGCACTACCTGAACTGGAGCGACCCCGTCAGCGCCCGCGTCACCGGCATGACGCGCTATGCCTGCTTCTGGGTCGAAGGCGGCGAAATCGCAGGCCCGATCAAAGACCTGCGCTGGGACGAAAGCCTCTACCAGGCACTGGGCCCCAAGCTGATGGCGTTGACCAGCCACTGCGAGATCGACCCGGCGACCGACACCTATTTCCAGCGCGCTTTGGGCGGCTCACGCACGCCAGGGGCGTTGATTGACGGGTTTACGTTCACGCTGTAGGGGTGCGGTGCAACGCGGTCTGCTCAAAAAAACATCCTCAATGTGTTAAATTTGTTCTATGTAAGTAGATGCAACGGCCTTAGCATCGCGTCTTCGATTGATCTGCGCAGTCAGTACCTTGATCGCGCACAAGCCTAGCTTCCAACAAGACGAAACCGATGACCCTGCCGACACCCCCCACTGGACTGCTTGACAACACGCAAATTGCGACACCTGCGCAGGGGCGCTACATTGCGCACGCTGCAGTGGGCTGCAATAACGTGAGCGAGGCCGCGCTCTGGTACGCGCAGGTGCTTGGCGCGCAACCTGTCAGAATTTTGGACGACCGCGTGACCTTCAGCGTCGGCGGTGTGTTGCAACTGGTTTGCCATCTTGAAAAACGCGCCATCGCCAGAAACCCGCGCGCATACCCGCAGCACTTTGGCCTCACTTTCCTGCGACGGGATGACTTCAATCGCCTGGCTGCGCATATCGAAAAACTAGGCATCAAGACGATTGCAGGCCCCACCCTGCGCTTCCCCAACACTGACCATGAACATCAAACCTTGATGCTGGCAGACCCGTCTGGCAACGTGGTCGAATTCAAGTGCTATGTCCGCCCTGAGTGCAGCTACTGATTTCAATGAGGTTTTCACAACCGTGACCCACAACTTTCTCGACACCCCTAAGCGCAGCATCAAACCGCGCGACTTTGGCATCAGCTCCATGATCGACAACGGCGTGCCCACGCGGTACTTCACCGATGTGGTGGAGAGCAGTGCCGAGCTGATTGACTTCGTCAAATTCGGCTGGTGTACGGCGCTCGTTACCAGCGATCTGGCTAAAAAAATAGAATGCCTGGTGGCCAACAATGTGGACTATTACTTTGGCGGAACGCTGTTCGAGAAAGCCCTTTCGCAAAACAAGCTCGATGCGTTTTACAAGTTCCTCAAGAACTTCGAATGCAAGTTCATGGAAGTGTCTGACGGCACCTTGACCATCTCCTCCAAAGACAAGGCAAAACACATTGCCGACTTTGCCAAGGAGTTCGTCGTCTTCAGTGAAGTTGGGAAGAAGGACATTGAAGAGGCCGACAACATGCCCATCTCGCGCTGGATTGACGAGATTCACAATGACTTGGCCGCAGGCGCGTCGAAGGTCATTCTGGAGTCACGCGAATCGGGCAAGAGCGGTATTTGCGATGCCAATGGCAACTTGCGGCCCGACCTGGTCTCCAGCATCACCAAGTCCCGCTTTCGCGCCGCCGATGCGCTGTGGGAAGCCCCTAACAAAATGCTTCAAACCAGCCTGATCTCCACCATCGGCCCCAATGTCAACCTGGCCAATATTGCCTTTGGCGACATCGTGGGGCTGGAGACCTTGCGCCTGGGCATTCGCTCCGATACTTTCAATCTGTACAACTCAACCGGCAGCAATTACGCGTCGCTGGACACCGGCCGCGCACCGTTTGATCAGCCTGATCGACGTGGCGCCTCAGGCTTGGTGACCGACCGCGTTCGACGCTCGCGATAGGCCACGCGCACCCATGAAGCTGAACATCGTCCAGGGAGCCACCACCGCCTACCCGGCCGCAGACATCAACATCGTCATCGACGTTATTCGCGCCTTCACCGTCAGCCACATCGCGTTCATGCGCGGTGCGCGCGAGATATTTTTGGTCAACACGGTTGACGAGGCCTTCGCACTCAAGGCGCTTCATGCCGAGTATCTGCTGGCTGGTGAGATCGGCGCGCTGCCGATTTCGGGGTTCGATTTGGACAATTCACCCCACACCTTTTCCACGGCTGATCTTGGCAACAAATCGCTGGTGCAAAAAACAACCAATGGTGTCAAGGCGACCCTGCTCGCCCTGACCCCGCCGGCCGCGCCGACCGTGCTGGTCACCGGCCTGTCCAACGCCCGAAAAACCGCGTTTCACGCCAAACAGCTCGCCAGCAGCATCCCTAACTACCGTATCAACATCATCGCGTCACACCCCCAAGATGACGATGATTTGGCTTGCGCCGAGTACATTCAAGATCAACTTTTGGGCCACAACAATATTGCGCTGGAAGCGATTCAACACAGAATCAAAACTGCCAGGTCTGCTGAAAAATTCTTCGACCCAAACCAGCCCGAATTCAACGAAAAAGACATCGCCTTTTGCCTGCGCGAGGTCGATTGCGACTTTGTCATGCAGGTCGATCACAACGCCCGCCTACCGCGAATCGTCAAGCAAGTCACGCCACCATGAAA
>JANOTE010000644.1:0-1983 GCA_031416195.1 Rhodoferax sp. | reverse complement strand
GTGATTGATATCCTGGTCGCGGATGAGGCCGGGGCTGTTGCCGCTGCCAAACACTACCTGTCGTTCTTTCAAGGCGCAACCACTGGCGGCGTGGCACCCGACGCGCTGTCACTGCGCGCCGTAGTGCCCGAGAACCGCCTGCGGGTGTACGACACGCTTGCAGCGATGGCGGGCGTAGTCGATATGGGCAGTCTGATGATGCTGCGCACCGGTTTTGGCAAAGGCATTCACACCGCGCTGGGCCGTATTGACGGCAGTCCCGTGGGGCTGATGGCCAATAACCCGCAGCACCTGAGTGGCGCGATTGATGCGGATGCGGCGGACAAGGCCAGCCGCTTCATGCAACTGTGCAACGCGCATGGCTTGCCTATCGTCAGTTTTGTGGACACGCCGGGCTTCATGGTTGGGCCGGAGATCGAAACGCGAGCGCAGGTGCGCCATGTCAGCCGTATGTTCATCGCTGCCGCCCATCTGCGCGTGCCGCTGTTGGCCGTGGTGTTGCGCAAAGGCTATGGACTGGGGGCCATGGCGATGACGGCGGGCGGCTTTGCAGCATCGGTCTTCACCATCGCCTGGCCGACGGGCGAGTTTGGCGGCATGGGGCTGGAGGGTGCTGTGAAGCTGGGCTACCGCAAAGAGCTGGATGCCGCGTCCGAGGGGCCAGAGCGCGAGGCGCTTTACGACAAGCTGGTGGCCAAACAGTATGAAATGGGCAGCGCCATCAACATGGCCACGCACCTGGAAGTTGATGCCGTGATCGACCCGGCGCAGACGCGCACGTGGCTGCTGCGTGGCCTGCAGTCGTCGAAAATATCTGTGTCGGCCGCTCAATTGACGATAGACGCGTGGTAAAACCCGTGAACTCACCCGTTGGAGCCTCCATGATCGATAAACACTTCTCCAAGATTCTCGTCATCACCGGCATCATCACCATGCTGCCCATCGTGATGTTTTTCTTTCCGTGGGCCATGCTCAACTACTTTGGGCTGAACGTGGGCCGCGAGGCCGGGGTGCCGTTCACCAAGCACTGGGGCCTGCTGGCCTTCTGCTTTGGCGCGCTGCTGGTTTACTCGGCCAAGCACGTCGAGCTGCGCCGCCCCATCGTGATAGCGGCCGCCATCGAGAAAATTGGCCTGTGTGTGATCATCGCCATGGCGTGGAACGAGCCGTCGTTGCAGGCGCTGCGCCCGATTCTGTTTGTAGATGGCATCATCGTTCTGATTTATGGCGTGTGGCTGTTAAGCGGATCTTCGTCAACGCCTGAGTTGGCCCGGCGCTGACGCCTCACAACCCCAGCAGAGCCGAAACGCCAGCGGCATCAAGAGCGATGGCAGCACCACCTGCAGACCCAGCGCCAAGCCGCAAAGTCCAAGCACCTTTAGCCTCGCCTGGAATTTGCGCTAAAACCGAGCCTAAAACCTCGGCAAATCCGGGTGCTTGATTTGCCCTGCCCGCACCAGCATCTTGCCGTATTCGGCGCAGCGGTTCAGCGTGGGGATGACCTTGCCAGGATTGAGCAAACTCTTGGGGTCAAAAGCGCGCTTCACGCCAAACATCTGCTCGTTTTCTTCAGTCGTGAACTGAACGCACATGCTGTTGAGCTTCTCCACCCCCACGCCGTGCTCGCCCGTGACGGTGCCGCCCATCGCCACGCTAGTTTCCAGAATGTCGGCACCAAAGAGTTCGCAGCGGTGCAGTTGATCGGCATCATTGGCATCAAACAAAATCAGCGGGTGCAGGGTGCCGTCACCCGCGTGAAAGACGTTGCAGCAGCGCAAGTTGTACTTCTTTTCCATCTCGGCGATGGCCAGCAGAATGTCGGCCAGGCGTTTGCGCGGGATTGTGCTGTCCATGCACATGTAGTCCGGGCTGATACGCCCACTGGCGGGGAAAGCGTTTTTGCGGCCACTCCAGAACTTCAGGCGCTCGGCCTCGTTTTGGCTCACCGCAATCGCCGTGGCACCGCAGGCGTTCAACACGGCG
>JANOTE010000643.1:0-2279 GCA_031416195.1 Rhodoferax sp. | reverse complement strand
CAGGTGGTTACCTTTGAAGGCACCCCAGAACTGGCAGGCACGGTAGGTGACGATGCCAGCAAAATGTTTCACCAAACCACGCTCTTGCAGCGCAACGCCGCAATCCAGCAAGATGGCGCTGGCGGCGTAGCGCACCACGTCCAGCGGGCCCAGGTGCACCTCGGGCATGATGCGTTGCAGGGCGATGGCCTCGCGCTCAAAGCGGCGCTTCACCTGGCGCCAGCTCTCGTCGTGTAGGTGGTAAACCTTGGCATCGGCCACATAAGCCAGGCGGCGGCCACGCGCCACCAGTTGCTTGGCCAGGAACATGTCTTCCAGCCCGGTGATGTCTTCGTCGAAGCGGGCTTGCTCCCACTCGCTGCGCAGCAGGGCCGAGTTGGCGTTGTTGCAGTAATAGCCGTCTTGCGGCACCTTGCTCTGGCCGGGAAAGTATTTGGCAAAGATCTGCCGCTCACTGAAGTGGGTGCTGATGTCGCCCACCTGACCGCCGTAGCTGTAGGCCACGCAATCTTGGCCCAATGGGGCCACCAGCCGGGCGATCCAGTGCTTGTCAACCGGGATGCAGTGCCCGCTGACGAACACCAGCGCCTCACCCATGGCCGCCTGGCAACCCAAGTTGAGCGAGCGGCCGAACGAGAATTCTTCTTTGCGAATGTGCACGATGCGGCAGCCGTGCTGCTCGGCAATCTGCAAGGTGCCGTCGGTTGAGCCGGAATCGACCAGCACCACCTCGCAGCCGTGGCCGGCCAAGTCTTGCTGGGCTATCGCGCCCAGCAAGGCGGGCAGGTGCTTGGCCTCGTTGAGCGTGCGGATGACAACGCTGACCAGCATGGAAATCAGCCGGACTTGCCCAGTGCCACCGAGCCGACGAACACGGCGCGTGCTGCGGGGCTCATGGCGTGCAGCATTTCTTGCGCGAAGTCGCGCTGCACAACATAGGCGGCCTTGGGATCGGGCGCAATGGTGGACAAGCGGAACAGCACACCATCGGGGATCTGGCCGCGGGTGCCGTACTTGAGGCGCACCTTGTTCTGCTCGAACCAGCCGCGGGCGATATCGTCGCCGATGCGCATCCAGTAGGTGACAGGCTCGGTGCGTTGCCCCAGCGACCCCACCAGGTGCATGGTGGGGATGGTCATGCCATCGAATTGCCACTGGCCCAATTGGGCGTTGCTGACACGGAAGCCCTGCGACGCATAACACACCTCAGGTTTGTGCAGTTGCAACGCACGGGATTGGTTGGCGCCATAGGCGATGGACAGCATCACACGCTGTCCGCCGCCATTGACGTAGGTGCGCGAGAGGGTGCGGTCGTAGATGTTGCCCAGCATCTGCGCAACTTCGGGTGACACCGTGAGCGGCACGATGCTCTTGTCAATGACCCAGCTTCCAAACGATTCGGGCACCAGGCGCTCAAGGTTGGGCATCTGGCTTTCAGACGTGACTTGGGGCTTGGGCGTGGCGATCACGGCACCCACCGATGTGGCTGCCATCAGGCCACCCAGCACGATAGACCGGCGCTTCAGGTTGACGTTCGGGTTCATGCAAGACCTTCGAGGCGTGAGGCGGAAGCCGGGTCAGGGCAGGATGACATGCAAGCTGCGAGCCAAGCGAAGCGCGCTGCCGGGCGCGTGCGGGCGATCAACGGGCCGGGCGGGCGGTGGCGGGCGCCACCACGCTACCTGCCGCTGGCTGCTCTCTAAAGATCAGTCCCAGCAGGCTGTCGGTGCCCAGGATCAGCACCAACGCCACCATGAACAGCACCATGCCGGCAAAGCCATGCACGAAGCCCTGCCCCGCTTCATCGCCGAAGTGGTAGGTGACCAGCACCAGGATCATCACGCGGATGATGTTGGCAATGAACGAGATGGGGATCACCAGGATGGCCAGTGCCACCTTGCGCGACACCGACCTGTAGTTCATCAGGTTGAGATACAGCAGGCCAAGCGCCTCGAGCGTGAACATCGAGTTGAGGCCGGCACAGGCGTCGGCCACCAACAACTGGTAAGGGCCCACCGCCAGGATCACGCCGGTGCGCGAGATGGGATAACCAGAGTGGTAGAGAATGACCTCGGCCACGTACGACACCGCCATCTTCAGCGGCACGGTAATGATCTGCACCAGGATGCTGGGCAGCGGCACCATGAAGATCATGAAAAACAGCGGAAACGCCATCATGCGAAGCGCCGCCCAACCCTTCAGCACCAGCAGCAGGCCCGCCAGCACGATGATTTGTGATGCGATCTCGATGGTGTCGAGCTGCTGGGTTCGGCCGAGCA
>JANOTE010000642.1:0-1774 GCA_031416195.1 Rhodoferax sp. | reverse complement strand
CGCCTTCTGAGTTCTCGATCACTTTGGGCGTGTTGCCCTCCATGATGGCGACGCACGAGTTGGTGGTGCCCAGGTCAATGCCAATAATTTTTCCCATGATTTTCTCCAGTAATTTGTTGCAGTTTGCAGATGCGGTCTGCGAATATTGATTAACTTGTGGATCACTTGAATCGATTCAAGTGTTCCGCAGAATTTTTTAGCCTCTTTGAACTACTTTGGTGCTGAGACCGTTACCAAGGCAGGGCGCAACACGCGGTCTGCGATGGAGTAGCCTTTTTGCAGCACCATCACCACCGTGTTGGCTTCGTGTTCCGAGGCCACCACGCTGATCGCCTGGTGGTGGTGGGGATCGAATTTGGCACCGGCTGCGGGATTAATGGCAATGACCTTGTTGCGCTCAAGCGCGGCGTTGAGCTGGCGTAACGTTGCCGTCGCACCCTCGTTGATTTGCTCAACCGTCGCATCTTTGATCGCCAGGCCCGCCTCTAAGCTGTCTGCGACGGGCAGCAGGCTCTCGGCAAAGCTCTCCACGGCGAACTTGCGCGCTTTGGTGATTTCGTCATCGGCGCGGCGGCGAGAATTTTCAGCATCGGCCTTGGCGCGCAGGTATTGGTCGGCCAAATCGGCGTTTTTGGCTTTCAGCGTCGAAAGCTCTGCCTGCGCCATCGTCAATGCATCGACCTCGTTGGCGAACTGCGCAGCTTCGAGTTCTTCCGCACTCCTGGGCGGCTGGTTTTCGCCCGAATTGCCTTGCGGGCCACCCTGCGCTTGGGCCTGGGGCTGTTGCTGGTCTTGCGGATGTTGCGGTCCGCCTTGTGAGCTGGGATTTGGGTTTTGGGACGGATCTGACATGCTAAAAGTAAAAAGTCTACGGATACCCTTCAGAATTGAGGGCAAATAATCGCGTATCAAGGGGCCAACCGGGTTATTCACAAAAAAGGCGCCCACGCGGGTGCCTTGGGCCATCGGCGGGTGCTCAATTCACACCCAGCAGCTCCACGTCAAATTTCAGCGTGGCATTGGGGGGAATCGCGCCGCCTGCGCCGCGAGCACCGTAGCCCAGGGCAGCAGGGATGATCAGCGTGCGCGCACCGCCCACTTTCATGCCCGCCACGCCTTCGTCCCAACCCTTGATGACTTGGCCTGCGCCCAGCGCGAACACAAAGGGGTCGTTTCGGTCTTTGCTGGAGTCAAACTTGGCACCCTGGATCTCGTTGTTGTACAGCCAGCCGGTGTAATGTACGGTGACTTTTTGGCCTTTGGCAGCCTGTGCGCCAGAGCCGACCGTGGTGTCGGTGTATTGCAGGCCGGAAGGGGTGGTGACGGCAGTGGTCATGGGAATTTTCCTGAAGCAGTTTGTTATTAATAATATAGAGTAAACGGGGCCAAACAGGTTGTGCGAGAGATCAGGTCGCTGCCTTCGCCGCCGCTTTTTTCGCCTGCGCTGCAGCCCATTTGGTGGAGAACGCGTGCAGGTCGTTGAGACGCTTGAGCAAGTCTGCGCCCATGGTCGTGACGGTGTAGCCATCGTCGCCGTGTGTCATCAGGCCAGCCGCACGCAGCTCCTTGATGCGGGTGTTGAGGGTGTTGGGGGTGATGCCGCCAACACTGTCTTGCAGCAGGCGGAACGTTTGCGCATGCCCGTCGCGCAATGCCCAGAGCGCCCGAATCGCATAGCGCGACTCCAACAGCGACAGCAACTGGCCGATGGCGGCGTTTTCTTTCGAACTCATGCGCTTCCTGCTCCTCGGCCCGTTTTCTTTTTTTGCATCGG
>JANOTE010000641.1:0-3910 GCA_031416195.1 Rhodoferax sp. | reverse complement strand
CTGGCCGCAACCATAAAAGATGCAACGCGTGCGGCATACGGATTGGCGTGTGCCCCAAGCACGAGGAGCTGCAAGATGCCGGCATCAATGACGAAGCCGACCGCCCCAACCACGCAAAAACGCAGCAACTGGTTCAACGGTCGACTCGTGGCTCGGCTCGTGGCTCGACTTGCGGTGGCGCAATCTGCAGGTAAGCCAGGCGTTTCATTTCCTGTCGGCCCCGCGTGACGGTATCGAGAATCAAACCGCACGCCAGTGACAGGAAGGCACTGAGCATCAGCGCCGTGGAGAGCAGCGCGGTCGGCAGCCGCGGCACCAGACCGGTTTGCATGTAAGTCAGGAACAGCGGGAACGTCAGCCCAAGCGATGCCAGCGCAAGCGTTGCGCTCAAACCCCCGAAATATGCCAGTGGTCGCTCCTGTCGGAATAGCTTCAGAATTGTCCAGAGGATGCGCACGCCGTCGCGGTAGGTATTGAGCTTGCTCAACGAGCCTTCTGGCCGGGATTTATACGGCGCGTCGATTTCCTCGATAGGCATGCGCAGTTCGAGCGCGTGTACCGTGAGCTCGGTTTCAGTCTCGAAGCCTGTCGCCAGCGCGGGAAACGATTTTACAAACCGCCGCGAAAACACACGGTAACCCGACAGGATGTCGGAGAATTCGCGCCCAAACAGGCGGGCCACACATTCGGTGAGCAACCAATTGCCCAAACGATGGCCACGGCGATAGGCCGCAGTTTCTTCAGAAATGCGTCGGCTGACCACCATGTCCAGGTTTTCCTTGAGCATCTGGTCGACCATGTGGCGGGCACTGGCCGCGTGGTAGGTGTCGTCGCCGTCCACCAATACATAAATATCGGCATCAACATCGCTGAACATGCGGCGCACGACATTGCCTTTGCCTTGCTGGCGGACTCGCCGCACGACTGCGCCTGCTGCGCTGGCTACTTCAATGGTTTTGTCGCGTGAATTATTGTCAAACACGTAAACCTGCGCTTCGGGCAAGGCAGCGCGAAAGTCGCGCACAACGGCACCAATGGCGACTTCTTCGTTGTAGCAGGGGATCAGTACGGCGATGCGAGGTGGGGTGGTCATCATTTGAAACGGAATTTCAGTCAGCCAAATGGCAATAAGCCAGGCCGGGTGGATTGTGCAGCAAGGTTTTACGCCCGGTAGAGGTGTCGCGCGCAACGATGCAAATGGCGGGTTTTGGAGCGCCTATGACGAGTGGAATGCGCAGCGAGAAACCATTCAAGGCGGATGCCTGCCTGTGCGTGAAGGCAGGCAGGTCCGTGCGCATCAACAGTACACGCGTGGGTGTAGTGGCAGGTATGCTTGCCAGCGTGACATCAAGCGCATGCGCACTCACAGGGCCAGTCCAGCCGCCCCAACCCGTCAAGACCCACTGGTCTTTTTCGACTACCGCAGTATCGATGTGCCCTTGCATTTCCAGCGCGCGGGGTGGAGCCGCAGCGGAGCGTGCTGGTGCCGTTTTTTGGAATCGCCCCACCGGTACACCTATTACGTCGGCCTGCACAAGGCGAGGTACATCGTTCGTGCCTGGACGAATATGCGCATAACGATTGAAGATGGTGTCAAACTCGGCCTGCGGCAGTTCAGGAAATCGATGCCGCCAGAAATCGAGCTGCGGCACAGCGGTCACATGGCTGAGAGATTTGTAGCGCAATCCGTTTCCCACCGCACCAGGCAAATCTACAAGCGCCAATACACCTTCATTTTGCGCTGCCAGTTGATCCATCGCCCGAGTCTTCGCATTGGGCGGGTGGTTGAATATGGGCCAGGCTGGCTGTAGCGGGTTGAAGTTGCCAAACAGCAGCGCGCCAGCCGCCAATGAAGCGACGGCAAGGCTGGCATGGGCTCGGGCTGGCCAATACCAACCCACCGCAATGGCGGGTAGTGCAATGAGCACAATGGCAAGGTCTTCGATGTGGTTTTGCCCCGTATTGTGGTCACGGCTCAACCAGCCCAGCAAAACCAGGCTGCAAAATGTGGCGGCTCGTACCCATGAGATGCGCAGGCCCAGCCAGTTACTACACACAAAAAGCAGACAAATCAGCAGCAGCCCGCCCGCGTATTGCATGCGTTCCGGTTGAACATGATTCCACAGCAGCGGCGCGCCCAACCAGGAAGGCAGGGGCAAGGCCATCCAGCACAGCATCAAACTCAAGCCTGTCCCCAGCACGAGGGTGTGGCGGCGCTGCTGTGGCGCGGCAAGATGCCAGGCCTGACGCCAGCGCATGAAGTCCATGAAGCACAGCACCAACAGCGTGTAATACAGCCCCACCGTGCCAATTTCGCAGATATTGAGGCCAATCAGCGATTCAAAGTTTGAATCAAAATTGACAGATGGCAGCAGCCACGACAGCCAGAAGCGCAATGGAACACTCCCGCCTGAAATAACCCGGCTGCCCGGATAAATGGTAGAGGCCGTCGCGGCCAGATAGTCCCACAAATAAAGGGCGGCAGTGCCCGCAGCCAATGCGGTTGCAACGGCCAACAGCGCCAGCGTTGCAGGTTTAAACATTTGAGGCTCACGCGCCAGCAGAATGATGAAACCAACGAATGCCAAAGTAACCTGCACGGGTGGATAAAAATTGGTTAGCAACCAGGCCACCGCCACCCAGTACATGAGGGCGGCTTTCCAGACCAGTCCAAGGCGCGTGGAAAAAGGCAGCAAAATCCAAGGAAACAGCGCAAAAATTGGCCCTTTTTCATTCCACCAGAATTGCACGAACCCGGTGAAGTACAGGCCAGCCGCCAGCGCGAATCCCACAACTGGCCCAGCACCCAGCCAGCGCAACAGCCAGGCATGGCCAAAAATGAACAATACCGAAAGCACAAACCAGTGAAACGAATAGGCATAAGCCGGGTTGACCACGCCATACAGCCACATCGTGGGTTTGAAAACAATGCCCCAGTCGTGAATCGGCAGTCCATAGTTGATGCGTAGATCTTCGCCGTACAGCGAGGTGCGGTTGACCCGCTCAAAGCCGTTGTTGACGGTCGCCTGAGTTAACGGCGTAACCACCGACCATTCATCGCTGCGGATGGGCCTGGGCTGGCCCCAGTCGGGCCTGCTTTGGCGGTCTCCCAAGATGTTGACCAAAGCGTAGCCATACGACGAGGGTGACCAGGTTTTGGCAACGTACACCGCGCCCATGAGCACCATGACGATGCTTGCAACCAGATTGGCCAATTGCCAGCTATTGAACTTGTGTAACAAGAGCTGCCCCTGTTTTTCATTCGCCATGCAGTGAGGCATTGCACCGCGATAAGCGGTTAAGGAAGCGATGCATAACCCCTCACGGAATCGTGTACGCCTGAATCGGGATGGGCTGCAATGCGGGTTTTACAGCAAATAACGAGAATAGTTATCGAAAATATTTGCAAAAAAACCAACGCCGCAGACCGTCCGATTCTTGACCGGTGATCTCCGCCGGTCAGTGGACTGGGCCGTCTGAGCCAAAAAAGTCTTGCAACGATGTGGCTGTCAGAATGGCCCCGGTCCAAATCACCAACTGCTCTTCACTGGCACTGGCCAGGCGCTCTTGTGCCCAATCCGGCACCGGGCCAAAGCGCAATTGCAGTTGCAGGGCTACCGCCTTGGAGAAGCCTTGATGCAGGCCCTTTTCCATGCCCTCTTGCCTGCCCTCTTGCCTGCCCTTTTGCTCTCCTTTGAGGGTAGCCTCATCAAACCAGCGTTCAATCGTTTGCTCCAACATGGTGTCGCCCTCCAGTAAGTCGTTGATATCGTCAATCTCTGCCATGTTAGCCCTGGGTGCCTTGCGGCGCAATAACAACCGCAGCCAGATCGTGATCGTGCGGCGCAGCGGCTGATTCTCGGGGCCTTGCAGTACCGCGCCCAGTGCCCGCATCACTTCAAAAATGTCG
>JANOTE010000640.1:0-15686 GCA_031416195.1 Rhodoferax sp. | reverse complement strand
TGGACCGCGACACCCTGTATGTGGCCTCGCAGGCATTTGCGGTGTACCGCAGCCGGGCAGGGAGCAAAAGCAATGTGCTGGCTGACTTTTTCATCGGTGCGCAAGCGCTGCAACAGCGTTGCAGATTGTTGACCCGTGATGGCAAACGCTATCGCACGTACTTTCCGAGTGTGGAACTGATAGTCCCGGCCGTCAACTGAAATGGATGCCAGTGCTGGGCGTATTGCCCGGCCATCAAATTTACGTCAGACGCCAAACTTTGCCTTCAACCACTTAAGCAACTCCCGCTGGTCCGCCGCCGTGGCCCGGCGCACCTGAACCAGCAGTTTGTTGAGGTCAGGGCGCTGTAATGTGATATTGGCGGCGCCTTCGTTGCAGACCGAGCAAATGGCTTTCAGGTTGCCCGCCTCATCGCTTCCACCCATGCTTTTGTCAATGACATGCCCGATATGCAGCCGTGTTTTGCGCGTGGGGTCATAGGGATGCGGCTCACTGGCAACAGCCCCGCACATCTGGCAAGTAAAACCATTGCGATCCAGCACGTAGGCCCGAGTCTCTTTTGAGATGCTTCGCGCAAACGCGGGTTGGGGCTTTGGAGTTTCAAGAAGATAGTCACCCGGCTTCAGGTCAGCGCGGTCGTTGTGCGTCAGTATCAAATAGCCTTCTTCCGTTCGCAATTCGCGAACTCGGCGCGCCCACTCGCTAATGTTTCCAGCGACTGGACATAGTTCGAGTGAATTCATGTGTTTTTCATTTTGTCAGACGTATTTAAACTGTTTATTTTTACAGTTGTATTATCTCCCGGAAATAGGCAACTGGCACAACGCGGAAGGAAGTAATTTTCGGCTCTCAATCAGACGTTAATCAAAATTAACCAGATGTTTTTTGGATATCCGCTCGGATATACTTAAGCCATGAACACCGCAACGCTAAACATCTCCCCCTGGGGCAACAGCCACGGCATTCGCCTGAGCCGTGAGCTCATGCAGGCCATGGGCATAACGCCTGAGGTCAAACTGGAAGCGCGCATCACGGGTGAGGGACGGCTGGAGCTGAGGGCCAAGGGCCGCAGGCGCAGTCTGGCTGCAAAGTTAAAGGCGTTTGACCCGGCGGTTCACGGCGGCGAGCTGATGGTTGACGCGCCCTCGGGTGCAGAGTTCGGTGCGCAGTTCGGTGCGCGCTGATGCCAACCGCCAGTCCTTGGGTGCCTGATCGGCGCGATGTGATCTGGATCAATTTCAGCCCGCAGATTGGACGCGAGTTCAGCGATATGCATCCGATGTTGGTTTTGTCGCCGCGCGCTTTCAATCAGCGCACATCCATCGTGATTGGGCTGCCGATGTCTACTGCTGTATCGAACGCGACAAATCCCTTTGCGGTCAACAACAGCAAGAATGCCAAAGAGTCCAGCTACATCATTTGCAATCAACCCAAAAGTCTGGACTGGCGCATGCGCGGAGCCAAGCCCCATCCATCCGGGCGGGTTCGCGAATCAGTGTTCCAGCTGGCCTGTGCGGAATTGAATGACATCGTTCAGCTGGTGGGTATATGACCATCAAAACTGACAGTTTTAGCGTCAATTCCAGTGATGACTTTGCCCCGCCGCCTAAGCGCGTGATCTCAGGCTCCCCCGCCTCCCCGCAGGAAGAGGCGATTGAGCGCGCCTTGCGGCCCAAGTTGCTGGATGAATATGTGGGTCAGGCGAAGATTCGCGAGCAGCTTGAGATTTTCATCAGCGCGGCCAAGATGCGCGGCGAGGCGCTGGATCATGTGTTGCTGTTTGGGCCACCGGGTTTGGGCAAGACGACGCTGTCGCACATCGTCGCGCATGAGCTGGGTGTAAACCTGCGCCAGACCAGCGGGCCAGTGCTGGAGAAGCCCAAAGACCTGGCGGCGCTTCTGACCAATCTTGAGAAGAACGACGTGCTGTTCATTGACGAGATTCACCGCTTGAGCCCCGTCGTTGAGGAGATTTTGTACCCCGCGCTGGAGGACTACAAGATCGACATCATGATTGGCGAAGGCCCGGCGGCACGCTCGATCAAGCTGGATTTGCAACCCTTCACCCTCGTGGGTGCGACCACGCGCGCGGGCATGCTCACCAACCCGCTGCGCGACCGCTTTGGCATCGTGGCTCGGCTGGAGTTTTACACCGCTGAGGAGTTGGCACGCATTGTCAAGCGCAGTGCCGGTTTGCTTAAGGTGCCGACCGATGAGGCCGGTGGTTTTGAGATTGCGCGACGCTCGCGCGGTACGCCACGCATTGCCAACCGGTTGTTGCGCCGCGTGCGTGATTACGCAGATGTCAAAGGCAAGGGCGAGATCACGCTGGACATTGCCAACCGCGCGCTGGCCATGCTGGATGTTGACCCACAAGGCTTTGATGTGATGGACAGGAAGCTGCTTGAGGCCGTGATTCATCGCTTTGACGGCGGCCCGGTGGGGCTGGACAACATTGCCGCCAGCATTGGCGAAGAGCGCGAAACGATTGAAGATGTGATTGAGCCGTATCTCATCCAGCAAGGCTATTTGCAGCGCACGCCGCGCGGTCGCATTGCCACACTGGCAGCGTATCGGCATTTGGGTGTGACGCCACCCAAGAGTGACCCGGAGCTGTTTGCGGTTTGATTGAGTGGAGCTCTGCAAAATTCATCGCGGAATTGTGTAGGCACAGATCGGGATGGTTTTTGTCCGGATAGTCGTTTTCTCACAACCAAATTCTGCCTCGTTCAGTGCCGGCCTCGCACCCGCACTTCTGTCAAACTGATGGCTAACCCTGATGCAGTGAAACAGAATGCTATATATAAAATAGCTAATTGTGCAATATATACGGGAGATAATGGCACATTATATTCATATTTATCGCAAATTGACGATTTTTCATGAATAAATTAACCTGTAGGTTAATAATTTTCGTACACAATGGCCCGTATGAATTAGTCGGCGCGGTGGATCGAGGCGACCTACCAGAGGTCATCAAAGCAGAGGTCACAGAAGTTGGATATCATAAAAAATATCTAACTTTTGACCGAAGGGGTGACGACCATGCCGGAAATACGTATGCGGCCCAAGCACCAAGTGACCTTGCCTGCGAGCATCGTGCGTGAGGCCAACATTCAGGCGGATGATCGGCTGACGGTTTCGCTCGTCAACGGCAGCATCATCATCACCCCGAAAATCAAGGACAACCGCCGCGATGACGTGATGGCCTACGCGGGCTTGTTTCGCGGTGCATGGGGTGACACACCGCAGGGTGTCGATGAGACGATGCATAACCTCAGAGCCGAATGGAAGCGCTGAGTGGAAGCGCTGAAATCAGTGCTTGCGCGCCTGCGCGGGCAGCGTGTTTACCTGGACACGAATGGGCTGGTTTTTTTCTTTGACAACAAAGAGCCGTATTTCTCGTTCATGGTCGAAATCATCAAGGCCTGTGATCGCGGTGATTTCTTCGGCTTTACGGGTGATGCCGCCGTGGCCGAGTTGATGGTACACCCCTATCGCACTCGCAACGCAACCGAAATTGCACGCGGGAAAGCATTTTTCGCCCGCAAGAACTTCATCACGGTGCTGGGTCATGGCCCTGAGATATTTGATGCGGCCGCGCAATTGCGTGCTGCCGAAAATCTAAAGCTGATCGATGCGCTGCATTACGCTACAGCAACTCATGCGGGTTGCCGTTATTTTTTGACGCATGACAAAGACTTCAATGCATTGGAGTCCAATGAAACGGTGCAGGTGATTCGGCTGAGTCAAATATCGGCTTGATTCAGCTGGATGAGGCATGAATGCAGGCTGACCCAGTGGCGCCATCAAGCAGTCGATTCATCCAGCACCAGCCCATCTTCCAAGTGGCGGGTATCGGCCCAGCCCACCAGGCTCAACCCTTGGGGAGTCCACAGCAGGCGGTTGATGGCAGCATTGCCCAGCGCCCAGGTGCGCGGGCTCTGAATCTCCTGGCGGGTGGCAGCGCGGTACAGCACGTCCATCACGCCACCATGGGCCACCAGTACGATTTGGTCGCCTGCATGTTGCGCCGCCAGTACATTCACCACGCTGGTGATGCGGATGGAGAAGTCAATCAGCGACTCACCGCCGCCCTCGGGTGCGTAGCCTGGGTCACGCTTTTTCCAACGCACCGCTTCCCCAGGCCATTGGTTTGCAATCTCGTCAAACGTCTTACCTTCAAACAGCCCAAAGCCGCGCTCGCGAAGGCCCTTGCGGGTTTGCACAGCGCTGCTGGTGGTTTGGGAGATCGACTGCGCCGTGTCCCACGCCCGCACCAAGTCACTGCTGTAAATGGCGGCAATCGACTCGTCGGCCAAGGCCGCGCCCAGGCGCTCGGCCTGCCAGCGCCCGGTGGCATTCAAGCCGACATCCAAATGACCTTGAATGCGGGTGTCGATGTTCCAGGCGGTTTCGCCATGGCGGATTGCGACGATGCGGGTGGCCTCAGTCATCAAGCAGCCACTACTTTCAGGCCGGGGCGGGACACCTCAGGAAATGTCTCCGGGTCAAACGCCATGTCTCCCTCGGGATCGGCAACACCGGTGGTTTTGATGCCCTTGAAATCGTAGCGCCTGGCGTCCATCAGGTGGGATGGCACGACGTTTTGCAGCGCGCTGAACATGCTCTCAATGCGGCCAGGGTACTGCTTTTGCCAATCGCGCAGCATGTTGCCGATTTGCTTGCGCTGCAAATTCTCCTGGCTGCCACACAGCGTACACGGGATGATGGGAAACGCGCGGTGCGCCGCCCAGCGGATGAGGTCTTTCTCGGCCACGTTCGCCAGAGGCCGAATCACGATATGGCCACCATCATCACTGACCAGCTTGGGTGGCATGCCTTTTAACTTGCCGCCAAAAAACATGTTCAGAAAAAACGTCTGCAGCATGTCATCGCGGTGATGGCCTAATGCAATTTTGGTCGCGCCCAGCTCATCGGCCACGCGGTACAAAATGCCCCGGCGCAGGCGGCTGCACAGGCTGCACATGGTTTTACCCTCAGCAATCACGCGCTTGACGATGCTGTAGGTGTCCTGGTTTTCAATGTGAAACGGAACACCTACTGCCTTCAGATATTCGGGCAGGATGTGCTCCGGGAAGCCCGGCTGCTTTTGATCCAGATTGACGGCAATCAGCTCAAATTTAACCGGCGCGCGCTTTTGCAGTTTGAGCAAAATATCCAGCATCGCGTAGCTGTCTTTGCCGCCGCTCACGCACACCATCACCTTGTCGCCTTCTTCAATCATGTTGAAATCGACTATCGCCTTGCCGACCTCGCGGCACAGGCGTTTTTCCAGCTTGAGGGTCTCGTGCGCGACGCGTTGTGCAGCGTTAATCGACGTTGCTTCAACTGCCTTCATTTCTTCTGTCCGAACTGCGTTCATACATTTTTCCTTCGCTCAACATTTCCGGTTACCACACACCCGTCTGCACCCGAATCGCCACTTCGCAATCGTCAAAAATCTCCAGCTTGGCGATTTTCACCCGCACGCCCTGCACACCGGGCAGCTGCATCAGGCGGTTTGCCAGTTTGCCAATCAGGCTTTCCAGTAGGTTGACGTGCTCTGCCGTGCATTCGTCAATGATGATTTTTCGAACTTTGCGGTAGTCCAGCACATGGTTGATGTCATCGTCGTGCGGCAGCAGGGGCTGTGGGCCCAGGCTCAACTCAGCATCGACCTGAATCGGCTGTGGCGCGAGTTTTTCGGATTCCAGGATGCCTAAGTTCGCGTTGAAGCGCAGACCTGTCAGGGTCAGGGTCTGTTGGCCCTGGGTCACGGTTGTCACTGTTGTCATCGGACCGACCTCACATCAGCGAAAAATCGCGTTCAAACTTCATCAAATGCTGGCCACCGTCCACCAGCAGCGTGGTGCCGGTGATGGATTGGTTGTCCAGCGCAAATTTCACGGCAGAGGCCACGTCTTCAGGCGTGCTGGAGCGCCCAAGCGGACTTAAGGCATGCAGAACTTTGAATTTTTCGTCGCTCAGCAGGTGGCTGGTCAACGTCAGGCCCGGTGCCACGCCCACCACGCGCACCTGCGGCGCCAGCGCCAGCGCCAACATGGTGTTGGCAGCTTCCAGCGCGGCTTTTGAGAGCGTATAACTGAAAAAATCAGGGTTTTGGTTCCACAGTTTTTGATCCAGCAGATTGACTACGACCCCACTGGCCGAACGTGCGAGAACATGATCATGCAACGCCTTGGCCAGCAAAATCGCCGCACCGGTGTTGGCGTGCAGGTGCTGGTCGAGTGCCGCAAAACCGAAGTTGGCGGCGCTGTCCTGCTCAAAGGTGGAGGCGCTGTTCACCACTGCATCCACGCTGCCGAAATGCTCGATCACGCGGGGTAACAAACTGCGAACTTGCGCCTCATCGCCTAGATCGGCCCGAAATGCAGCGCTGGCAGGGCCGACCTTCGCGCAATCCACAACGGTCTGATCGGCCTCGGTTAACGAGCTGCGGTAATGCACCGCCACTTGCCAGCCTCCGTCGGCCAGGGTTAACGCAATGCTGCGACCGAGCCGTTTGGCGGCACCGGTCACCAGCACTGTTTTGGGAAGCGTTTTACGGGTCATGAAATTTAAAAATGGCCCAAGCTCTCGACGGAACGTATCGGGGACAATCACCACTTGATGATCGCCGACGCAATTTTAACCAACCCCCTGCAAGCACACATCGCGCGCGCCATCGAGCGCGGTGTCAAGAGTTCAAGCGGCTGGCTGGGGTTTGATGACTTCATGAATCTGGCGCTTTATTCGCCCGGTTTGGGCTACTACGCCAACGCGCGTGAAATTTTCGGCTGCATGCCTAAATCGAACAGTCATTCGGGTGGCGATTTTGTCACCGCACCTGAGATGACGCGCCTGTTCGGCCAGACTTTAACCACGCAGATTGCGCAAGCCCTACAAGCCACCCAGACCTCGGAAATCTGGGAGTTTGGTGCCGGCACTGGGGCGCTGGCGCGGGATGTGCTGGACGAGCTGCAAAAGATGGGCATGCCCGTTTCCCGCTACACCATCGTGGATGTGTCGGGTAGCTTGCGCGAGCGTCAGCAGCAGTGCCTGACCGACCACGCCGCTGTGGTGCGCTGGGTGGACGAGTTGCCAGACACAATGCAAGGTGTGGTGATTGGCAATGAAGTTCTAGATGCCATGCCCGTCAAATTGTTGGCACGCAAAGCGGGTGTGTGGTTTGAGCGTGGCGTGGCTTTGGCCTTCAATCCCGAGCCAGGCCAGTCACCAGAATTTGCCTGGTCTGATCAAATCACCTCGCTTCGCCCGCCGGTGGAAATCGCGGGTGATCACGACTTCCTGACTGAAATCCACCCCCAGGCAGAGGCCTTCATCCGCACGCTGGCTGATCGCTTGGGTGCAGGTGCGGTGTTCTTAATCGACTACGGCTTTCCTGAAGCCGAGTACTACCATCCGCAGCGCCACATGGGCACCGTCATGTGCCACCAGGCGCATCGCTCAGACACCAACCCGCTGGCCGACGTGGGGCTCAAAGACATCACCGCGCACGTTAACTTCACCGCCATCGCGTTGGCCGGACAGGATGCGGGGCTGGACGTGCTGGGCTATGCCACCCAAGCCCGTTTCTTGATGAACTGCGGGCTGCTACAGCGCCTGCAAACCGAATCACTGCAAGACAAAGTGATGGCGCAAAAGTTGATTTTGGAGCACGAAATGGGCGAGCTGTTCAAGGTGATTGGCTTTGTCAAAAGGGCGCTAGATGCTGCTGACGACAAACCATGGCAAGCTATTGGTTTTGCGCCGGGCGACCGGACTCACACGCTCTGACCTCCCATGCTGCGCTGGCTCTTCGTTGTCTTTCTCGCCCTGATTTTGATCAATGCGTTTGCCCCGTTTTTGACGCGCCTGGGTTTTGGCAAACTGCCGGGCGACTTTCGCTTCAAGCTGTTTGGGCGCGAATGGTTTTTGCCACTCGCCACCACCTTGCTCATCAGCTTTCTCGCCAGCGGTATTGCCAAACTGATTTGAATCTCAAGCCATGAACTTTGCTGCGACTGATGCCAACCGATTTCGACTTCCGCCTGGCGCCGCACCGGTGGCCTGCGTGGACATTGGCGGCACCAAAGTGGCCGTCAGCATCGCGGATGAGCAGGGTTTGCGCGCGCAGGTGGTGGAGCCCACCGCCAAGTCCGGGCCGAACAGTGCGCTGGCCGATCAGTTGTTGCGGATGGTTGACCAAAGTGCCACAAAGGCAGGCGTTGCGCGCAGCAGCGTTTCAGCGGTGGGTGTGTCGTCTTGCGGGCCGTTTATTTTGAACGGCGGCCTGCTGGAGCTCGCTGCGCCCAACATTTGCGGCGGCCTGGCCGGGCCCGCACGTGGTTTGCCGAATGATTGGCACAGTGCGTTGCTGGAGGCCCCGCTGCGCCAGGCCTTTGCGCAGGTGCGGGTTGAAAACGATGGCATTGGCGCGCTGGAGGCCGAGCGGCGCTGGGGTGCGTTGAATGTCGATGGTCAACAGCTCGCCCACTGCGCCTTCGTCACCTGGAGCACCGGCATCGGCATGGGCCTGTGCGTGGATGGCCACGTGCTGCGCGGCAAAAATGGCAACGCAGGCCACGGCGGGCACATGTTTGTGACAGACAACGATGATGCTTTGTGCGGCTGTGGCAACGTTGGCGACTTGGAGGCGCTGGTGGCGGGCAATGCCATTGCACGACGGTTTGGTGCGGCTGGTTTTGCGGATGCGGTTGCCTTGCTCAGCGCCGCCAAAGCCAACCAGCCGAAGGCGATAGCCATTGTGGACGAGCTGTGCCGCGCGATGGGTCGAGCTTTGTACAACCTGATTACGACACTCGATTTGCAGCGCATCAGCTTGGGCGGCAGTGTCTATTGGCACAACCGTGATTTTTTGCTGCCACGCTTGCAGCAGCAAATCGCGGGCAAGATGCCGTCACTGACACAAGGCTGCGAACTGGTCAGTGCGGGGCTGGGCGAGCGGGTAGGTGACTACGCAGCGCTGGCTTTGGTGGCTGATCTGTAGCCCGCGACTACCCAAGCGCATTGACCCTGGCTTGCCGGATCAACTCGCCAATCTGCGGGCCAGAATGGCCTGTAGATTGTGCCGTTAGAGCGATCGCCGCCGTATCAACCGACTGCACGCGGCGCAAACCGTTCAGCAGCCGCAGGCGGTTTGCAGCAGCACATGCTGATGCGCCTTCAATGCATTCGCAGGCCAGCAACGCCTGCGCAAAGCGCATCGGCTTGCGCAATGCATCGCAGCGCTCCAACAGCGCCAGTTGCTGCGTTGCCGTGTGATCCATGCCATCAAACAGATGCCCGCGCTCGCGCCACACCAGCTCGGCCAGGTCTTTGCAGTCGGTCGGCACACGCAGATGGAGGCACAGGGCCGCGAGGGCAGCGAGTGTGGGAAGCGCGTACACCAGGCAGGCCAAGCGCACCGCAAGCGGTGCCCGCTGCGTCACGCTGTGGGTAACGGCCGCCATCACGTTGTCTGACGTAACCAGCCCCGTTGCGATGCGCGCCAGCGCACCGCAGTCTTCGAGCACGTACAGCATCCGCACGGGCGCGATGGTCATCAAGCCGTTGCTCAGCTCTTGCCACACACGCTCGGGAACGAGGTGGTCTGCCTCGCCGCTGGCGACCATCTCTCGCATCAGCAGCAAGGTCTCCGGGGCTACGGAAAAATCAGGAAAGCGAGCCGCAAAACGCGCCACCCGCAGGATGCGCACCGGGTCTTCGCGAAACGCATCGCTCACGTGGCGCAGTGTTTTGCTCTTGAGGTCGTTCTGGCCGCCATGCGGGTCGACAAGCTGGGCTGGGCTCAACGCAAAACATTCCTTCTTCAAGGAGAACTGGCCCTCACTGTCGTCAAAATCGAGCGGGTAAGCGATGGCGTTGATGGTCAAATCGCGCCGGATCAAGTCCTGCGCCAGCGTGACGTCCGGTGCCGCGTGAATCACAAAGCCACGGTAACCCGGCGCGGACTTGCGCTCGGTGCGCGCCAGCGCATATTCCTCGTGCGTTTGAGGGTGCAAAAACACCGGGAAGTCGCGCCCCACCGGCATAAATCCACGCTCGACCATGGTCTCGGGCGTGGCACCCACCACCACCCAGTCGCGGTCTTGCACTGGCAGGTTGAGCAAGGCATCGCGAATCGCACCGCCAACGAGGTAAATTTCCATGCGGGTCAGTGTACCTACAGCGCCCCTTCAGCACCCTGTCAGCACCCTGTCAGCACGAGGGCAACCTAGCGCGTCAGTCGATAGGGCTCTTCAAAATCCAGAAAATCTTTTTCAGCGATTGCACCATCAATCCAGGCTTTGATTCCTGGCAGATTTTGAACCCGCTGGACGTAGGCTGTGACCTGTGCGGGAACAGGTAGGGCGTAGGTGGACAGGCGCATGCACACCGGTGCGAAGTAGGCATCGGCAATCGTGAAATCACCGAAGAGCATCGGGCCTCCATGCTCATCAAGCAAGGCGCTCCACATGTCAACTACGCGTGCCACGTCAGCGCGCACGGCGGGCTTGTCGCGCCACAACAGTTTGCCAACTTCGGGCAAAGAGGCTTCGATGTTCATCGGGCAGTTGCCGCGAAGCCCGGTAAAGCCCGCATGCATTTCGGCGCACACGCTGCGGGCGCGGGCACGTGCCTTGGGGTCTTGCGGCCACAGATTTTTCTGCGGATATTTCTCAGCCACGTACTCGCTGATGGCCAAGGTATCCCAAACGGCAATATCTTTGGCGTAGCCGTCGTCTACCAGCACAGGAACTTTGCCGACTGGGTTGACGGCCTTTGCGGCCTTCTTGAACATCGAGCCCTCGTCAAACGAGTCAAACCGCACCATCACCTCCTCAAACTCAATGCCCACGTGCTTCAGGAGCACCCAGGGGCGCATCGACCAGGAGGAGTAGTTTTTATTGCCGATGTAGAGTTTGAGCATGATGGATTCTTTGAGTGGAAGTGAATCAGCTCAGCATCGTAGCGCGCTGTAGCCTGTGCATTGATGCTCAAAACCCTGCCGATTGATGAGCTTGCGGCATGCGCGGGCGATGGTGTTGTCAGTTGCGGCCTGGTGCCTTGCGCAGCACTTCCAAAGAGCGATACTTGCCCCGCCTGCCCAGATAGTTTGGGCCAATCGCCAACAGCGAAACGGGCGTGATGCCTAGCGCTTGCAGGCCTGGTAGCTTGCCGTCGGTGACGTTATCCACCGACATCGAGTCCAGATTGTCGCGGCTCATCAGCGGCTCACCTGGGGCCAGCGACATCAGCGCGGCTTGCAGTTTGCCCAATGCCAGCGGCAAGCCAAACACGGGTCGCCCCCGGCCCTGGTTGATGCCGCTCATTTGGGCGGCAAGTTGCACCAGCTCTTTCAGGGTAAGCACCTGCGGCCCGCACAGATCGAAGGTCTTGCCTATCGTGTCGGTGTGTTGCAGGCAATGTGTGATCGCGCTGGCCACGTCTTCCACCCAAACGGGTTGAAACCGGGTAGCCGCACCCGCCAGCGGAACGAACGGGAAGACCCGCTGCAGCTTTGCAAACACGTTGAGAAATTTATCTTCCGCGCCGAACATCACGCTGGGGCGAAGCAGGGTCAAATCAAGTGGCGCAGCATGCAGCGCCTGCTCGCCACGCGCTTTGCTGCGCTGGTACATCGATGGCGCATCCAGCGCCGCACCCAAGGCGCTCACGTGAACCAGGCGCTTCACACCGGCTTGCGCACACGCACGCGCCAGCTTTTGCGGCAGCTCGACATGGGCGTGGTTGAAGGCCGCCTCGTCACCATGCAGGATGGCCACGAGGTTGACGACGGCATCCTGCCCGGCCAGCAGCTGGGCCAGCGTCGCCTCGTCGTGTACGTCGCCTGGCAGCACGGTCAATAACGGCAGCATCTGCAAGTGCTTGGCGTTCTGTACCCGGCGCGTCGGCAGGGTCACATGCCATTGCAGATGAACCAGTTTTTCACACAGATGTCGGCCGACAAAGCCGGTACCGCCTAGAACCAGAATTTTTTGCATGCTGCCCGGGGGATTCTCAAAGTGGATGGGCATGAAAGATCACGGCAACTCGCGGTTGACCTCGGGCGCGCTCACATCGCGTGGCCCGACTGCACCCAGGCGAGCCTTGAGCGATTGCGGTTGCCCGGTGATCAACGCGGCGTAATTGGTGGTGTTGGACAACACTTTTTTCACGTAGTCGCGTGTCTCGGCGAAGGGGATGTTTTCGGCCCAAATGGCGGCATCCACCACCGGGTCGCCAAGCTGGCCGCGCCAGCTTCGGGGGCGGCTGGGGCCGGCGTTGTAGGCAGCGGCGGCCAGCGCCATCGATCCCGCAAAATCATCCAGCACCAGTTTCAGATAGCCTGTGCCGATGGCTATATTGGTGTCGCGGTCGTTGATGTGGTGAGCCTGAAAGTCATTGATGCCGATTTTCTTGGCGGTCCAACGCGCAGTAGCGGGCATCACCTGCATCAGGCCTGACGCGCCGACGCTGGAGCGCGCATCCATGATAAAGCGGCTCTCCTGGCGAATCAAACCATACACATACGCGGGGTCCAGGTTGATCTGCTTGGCGCGCGCCACCACCGCATCTTTGAACGGCATGGGGAAGCGCTGCTCCTGGTCAACCAGGCCCTTGGTGCGCTCGCTGGTGTTGATGCAGCGGTCCCACACCTCACGCTGGCAGGCCAGGTCAGCAGCGGCCAGCAGTTCGCGATCTGTCATGCCGCCAGGCGTGTGCAGGTTGGCTGCGTAATTCCACTCGCGCACGCCTTCCGCGCGCAGGCCGATCTGGATCGCGTGCAGGCCGCGCACCAAGCCTGCGTTTTTGAGGGCGACTTCTTTTTCTTCAGGCAGCAGCGGGGCGGGCCGCACCGGAACAGTGATGCGCTGGCCCAGCGTTTCAAGCGCCATCTGCTCGTAGAAACCGCGCGGGCTGGCCAAGGCCTGCAACGCGGTTATTGCCTCGATCTCCTCGGCCTCGGTTTTGGCCAGTTTGGTTTGTGCCCGGGCATGCCAGTAGACCCAGGCCGGATCTGCCTTGGCGTCGTCGCTCATGGCGCGGGTGGCAAACAGCACGTCTTTCCAGTTGCCCTTGCGCAGGGCGGCGCGCGCGCGCCAGGCCAGATGGTCGTCGCTCATCTCCTTGCCGCGCGCTTTGGCGAAGTAACCCGTCGCCTCGTTAGACAAACGCTGCGCCGCCCCCTTACCCACCGCGCTCCAGGCCCATGACAGTTGCTCAGGGTTTAAATGCACGCTCCAGTGATTCTCCAGAATGCTCGCGGTGGCATCGGCATCATTGCTGGCCATGCGAACCAGTGCCAGCACCACCAGCTCTTTGCTGACCTTGCCGCTGGCCACCACATGTTTGGACAAGTACCGCGCCGCGTTTTCCTGAAGGTCTGCCAGGCCTGCGTTGGCCTCGGGTGCCACGATGTCGATTGCCGCACGTGCGGCCTTGGCGCGGTTGGCTTCCACAGACAGGCGGGCCTTGCGCCAAATATCGGTGGCACTCAGTTTTTTTGCAGCGTAATGTTTGCTTGCCGCCAGCAAGCAGCCATCGTCCGCATCGCGCTGCGCGTACCAAAGGCGCTTGACTTCAATCGCCGACTCAGCCGTGGCCGCCTCGCCCGGCGCCGCGAGCGCGTAGCAACGCACTTCCTTGTCGTCGTTCATGCGGTAGCGCGGCAGCTCTGCGGTGAAGGCGGGCCAATCCCGGCGCTGGCCCAGCAACAGCAGCCAGTCGTTTCGCAGCCGGTCTTCCTGGTAGGTGCCTGCGTAGCGGGTAAAAAAATCCTGTACCTCAGGCGCTGTGGTCGTGTCGATGCGGTTGCGCAGCTCCCAGTACGCTGCCCACGGTTCCAGCACATGGCTGCTGGCCAGCGGCAACAGCGTGCCCAGGCGCTTGCGGTCGCCTTTTTTGAAGGCCTGGCTCATCTCGGTGATGACCTCATCGCCACGGGCCTGCGCCTGCGCACTGAGGGGAGCGAGCAGGCCCGCAATCAAGCCAGCCATCATTGCGAGGGTCAGCGGGATCGATGTCAAAATAGGACGCAACTGCATGGGGTGATTATGGACAACTCGGATGACGGACAGGCGATTAACAAAAAAGCCCTTGAAAAAAAAGCGCGTCAAAAAAAAGAGCTGCGCAAGTCGCTGGTTGAACAACGCCTGAACATGCCAGACCGCCTACAGCGGGCCGATTTGTTACAGCAGGCGATGCGTATCTGGCTGGTGGGGCGCCCTGATGCCATGATTGGCGCGTATTGGCCCATCAAGGGCGAATTTGATCCGCTGCCAGCGCTGCACCGCTGGAAGGAAGACGGCGAGTTGCTGGACGAGCCGCGCCAGCGCCGCATCGGTTTGCCCGTAGTCGACAAAGTCCACAAGACGTTGACCTTCTGGGCCTGGTACCCCGGCTGCCCCATGGAAGAAGATGCCTACGGCATTCCCAAACCCAAAGACACCGAAGTGATCGTGCCCACCTTGCTGTTTGTGCCCTGCGTGGGCTACGGCACAGGCGGCTATCGGCTGGGCTACGGCGGAGGTTTTTATGACCGCACACTGGCCACGCTGCAACCCAAGCCGTTCACGGTGGGCTTGGGGTTCACGCAGGGCTATGTTGATGATTTCGAGCCCGAGCCGCACGACGTACCGCTCGACGCGATCTTGAATGACAACGGCGCGGTGTGGCCAGTTTGAAGCGGTTTTGAGTAAAAATTAACTTGCAAGTTAATTTTTACGCCGCAAGATCGAAAATTAACCAAATTATGTGCGTTTTAAGCCTCTAGCCCCCGTAATATATCCACAATTAGCTATTTATTATGTAGCAAACTGATTGAAGTCTCAACGGCTATATCCGCCCTTCCTCCACCGCATGGCAGGCAATCTTGATGCCGCCAATCAGTTTTAGCACCGGTCGCTCGCTGCGGCAGCGGTCATTCACGTGGGGGCAGCGCGGGTTGAAGGCGCAGCCGGGCGGCGGGTTCAACGGGTTGGGCACCTCGCCTTGCACGGGGGTGCGGGCGCGGCCCACGTCGTGCATCTTCGGGATCGCATCGAGCAGCATACGCGTGTAGGGGTGGCGTGGGCTGGCGAACAGGGCTTGCTTATCGGCTACCTCCACCAGGCGGCCCAGGTACATCACGCCAACCTGGTCGCTCACATGCCTTACCACGGCCAGGTTGTGCGAGATAAACAGGTAGGTGAGCCCCAACTTTCGCTGCAAGTCTTTCATGATGTTGAGCACCTGCGCCTGCACGCTCACGTCCAGCGCGGAGGTAGGTTCATCACACACCAGAAACTCGGGCTGCGTGGCCAAGGCTCGGGCGATGGAGATGCGCTGGCGCTGGCCACCCGAGAACTGGTGCGGGTATTTGGGCATGTCCAGCGGGCTTAAGCCCACCGATTTGAGCAAATCACCGACGCGCAGCTTTAGCTCCTGCGGATCCGTCACCAAACCATGTTCGGTCAGCGGCTCGCCAATGATGTCCTGCACGATCCAGCGCGGATTCAGGGACGCATACGGATCCTGAAAAATCATCTGAATGCGGCGACGCAAGTTCAAACCAGCCGGGGTTTTGAAAGCCGCGTGCGCGTCCTGCCCGTCAAACTGAAAACCGCCGCGCGTCGGCGCGTACAAACCCACCAGCAGCTTGGCCACGGTGCTTTTGCCGCAGCCGGATTCACCCACCA
>JANOTE010000639.1:0-3501 GCA_031416195.1 Rhodoferax sp. | reverse complement strand
GGCATAAGTTCCCACTTTCACGGCACCGATGTCTTGATAAATTGATTAGTTAAATCAAAATGCTATATAATAAGTAGCATATTGTGCATGGTATTCGGGAGCTAAGACCTCATTTGATTATTAAATATGGCTTTTTGGGTTGGTTTTTGCAAAAAATTAACCCACAGGTTCATTTCTTGCGTTGATTAAATTCATGTTGATTTCTCAAGCGCTGCGGTGTCTGCCTCGTCCCGCGTCTGCTGCGAAGTTTGGGCTTTCTTGGCGAATTCAGCACGCAGCGCTTTGAGCTTTTCTCGCGGGTCTTCACGCACGGTGGCTTTGTTCAGGCCCATTTCGGCAATGAAGCGGCTGGGCAGCGCGGCAACCGACTCACGGCCCTTTTTGCGCCTGCGCGGCCAGCTTACCGAAAGGCTTTGCCTCGCGCGCGTGATGCCCACGTACATCAGGCGGCGCTCTTCTTCCAGCCGTTCCTGCATATTGTCATCCTCCAATTTGAACGGCAGCATGCCTTCGACCACACCAACCAACATCACATGCGGCCACTCCAACCCTTTGGCGGCGTGCAGGGTGCTTAATGTCACGACGTTTTGATCCGTCTCACGCTCTGAGATGGTTGAAAGCAATGACACGGTTTGCGCCACGTCGAGCAGCGATTTCACCTCACGCACCTCATCTGCGCCCGACATGTCGTCAATCTGCCCACCGCAGCGCGCCGACATCCAGTCGCAAAAATCCATCACGTTCGACCAGCGCGCAGCGGCCAGTTTTTCGCTGTCCTCGCCGTCGTAAAGGTGCTTCTCGTAGCCGATTTCTTTCAGCCATTCCAGCAAAAACGCTTTTGCCGCTTCGACGCCGATGGTGCGCCGCGCTCGAAATTCCAGGTCGTTTACATAGCGCCCAAACTCATGCAGGCTGCCCACCGCTTTGCTACTCAGGCTGCTTGAGAGTGACGGCGAAAACAGCGCCTCAAACAGGCTGACTTTGTACGACGATGCAAACGCGCCGAGCTGCTGCAAGGTCTGGTGCCCAATGCCGCGCTTGGGCGTGGTGACGGCGCGCAGGAACGCCGGGTCGTCATCGTTGTTGATCCAGAGTCGAAACCAGCCGCACAAATCCTTGATTTCGGCGCGGTCAAAAAAGCTGGTGCCGCCAGAAACCTTGTACGGAATTTGCGCCTTGCGCAGGGCTTTCTCGAAGGTTTTGGCCAGATGATTGGCGCGGTACAGCACGGCGAAGTCTCTGAACTCTTTATGCTGCGTCGATGCGCCTATGCCGCTGTGGGACGCAATCACTTCGGTGCCCGCGCGCAGGCTTTGGATACGCGCCACGGCTCGCTCCGCCTCGTGCTCCTCGTTGTCCGCATCGACCACGCGCACCGGCTCGCCTTCGCCCAAATCGCTCCATAGATTTTTGGGGAACAGCTTGGGGTTGGGGGCAATCACGTTGTTGGCCGCGCGCAAAATCGCGGCGGTGGAGCGGTAGTTTTGCTCCAGCTTGATGACCTTGAGCGTGGGGAAATCGAGCGGCAGTTTCTTCAGGTTGTCCAGGGTTGCGCCCCGCCAGCCGTAGATGCTTTGGTCATCGTCGCCCACGGCGGTGAAGCGGGCTGCTTTCGGGTCATAGCCGCCCACCAGCAGCTTCAAGAATTCATATTGCGTGGCGTTGGTGTCCTGGTACTCATCCACCAATACATGGCCTGCCAGTGTTTGCCATTTGCGTCTGATCTGCTCATGATTTTGAAGCAACTTCAAGGGCAGGCTAATCAGGTCGTCGAAGTCAACGCTCTGATAGGCGGTCAGCCGCTCTTCGTAGCGCGCCATGACGCGCGCGATGAGCTTCTCGGTGTCATCGGTCGCTTGCGCTTGCGCCTGCGCGGCGTTCAGCCCCCCATTTTTCCAGCGGCTGATCGTCCACTGCCAAGTACGCGCAGTCGCAGCATCCGTCGTGCCGCCTGCGTCTTTCAGAATGCTGGTGACATCGTCGCTGTCCAGAATCGAAAAATTGGGTTTGAGCCCCAGCGCCTGCCCGTCTGCGCGCAGCATGCGCACACCCAGCGCGTGAAAGGTGCAAATCACCACCTCCTTGGCCGCCTTGCCGATCAGCCCCTTGGCCCGCTCGCGCATTTCGGCAGCGGCTTTGTTGGTGAAGGTGATGGCGAAAATTCGCTTCGGCTCCAGCCCCGCCTGATTCAGCCGCCCCACCTTGTGCGTGATCACCCGCGTCTTGCCGGAGCCTGCGCCCGCCAGCACCAGGCACGGGCCGTGCATGTAGTTTACGGCTTCCTGTTGGGCGAGATTGAGGCTGGGACTGGGGGAGAGTGACATGGGAGACTACGTAAATGCGGCAGATTTCGAGCAGGGCCTGCACGCCGCAAAGCCTGCAAATTACCACTGCCCGAATCATACCGAGCGTGGAGCAGTGCATATTTCATGTCGTAACAGCAAATTTGCACAGAGAACCCGACGAAAATCCTCGCAATGCTGCAAATCCTGTTGGTCACTTTTCCCTTCTTCGCTTTGGTGCTTGCGGGCTACGTTGCCAGCAGGCGCGGCTGGCTGCCGCTGGAGGCGATTCCGGGCTTGAACGGCTTCGTGCTGTTCTTCGCATTGCCGTGCCTGTTGTACCGCTTTGGCGCGTCGATACCGGTGGCGCAGTTGTTGGATGCCAGTGTGTTTTTTACGTACCTCGCCTGCGCACTGGCGATGGTAGCGTTGGCGATTGCCATCAGTTTCAACGCGCGCATTGGCTGGAACGATGCGTCATTTGGCGCGCTGGTGGCCGCGTTTCCCAACACAGGCTTCATGGGCGTACCGCTCTTGGTGGCGCTGCTCGGCCCCAAAGCGGCGGGGCCAGCCATCATCACCATCACGGCCGATTTGCTGATCACCACCTCGCTGTGCGTCGCGCTGTCGCGCCTGGACGGGGCCGACGAGCACGGTGCCGCCAAGGCCGCGAAAAACGCGCTCAAGGGTGTGGTGATGAACCCGATGCCGTGGGCGATTTTGGCCGGGGCCTTTTCATCCGCGGTCAGCCTGGTGTTGCCCAAACCGGTCGAACAGACGCTGGGCATGCTGGCTGATGCCGCCTCCCCGGTGGCGCTGTTCACCATTGGCGCGGTGCTGGCCCGCTCCAAGATATTGACGGCCAAAGGCCACGCGCCACCGCTGCCGCTGGGCGACTACCTGCCCATCGTGCTGCTGAAACTCATCGTTCACCCGGTGCTGGTGCTGGTGGTCGGTGCGCTGGCCATCAGCCTGGGCATGCCCTTGAGCAAGTTTGCCCTCACCGTCATGGTGCTGGTCGCCGCGCTGCCCAGCGCCAGCAGTGTGACCATGCTGGCCGAGCGATACGATGCCGATGCCGCCCGCATCGCCCGCATCGTCATGCTGACAACGGCAGCGTCGTTTTTGACCTTTTCAGGGGCGATGGCGCTGCTGACGTGATAAAAATTAACCTGGGAGTTAATAAATTGTCAAAACATGAAAAACTGTCAGAATTTCG
>JANOTE010000638.1:0-5058 GCA_031416195.1 Rhodoferax sp. | reverse complement strand
GGTATCAAACATCCCGCAATTGACGCCCTGATTTCGCAGATTTCAGGTGCCGACAACCGCGATGCTTTCCTGGCCGCCTGCCGTGCCTTGGATCGTGTCATCGCGCACGGTCACTACATGGTGCCCGCCTGGACCAGCAGCGAAGACCGCGTCGCTTACAGCAGTTGGAGGCTGGAACGCCCTGAGGTGATTCCGCCCCATCCGCCCGAGGGCATTCCCTACATGGTGTGGCCCATGACGACCTGGTGGGCGCGCCTGCCACCTAAAACTGCACCGTAATTCTTAACTGATACATCCATGGCAGCCTACATCCTCAAACGCATTCTGCTGATGCTGCCCACGCTGTTCGGCGTGCTGCTGATCACCTTTGTTGTCATCCAATTTGTGCCCGGCGGGCCGGTGGAGCAGTACTTGTCGGAAGCGCGGCGCGGCGCGGGTGTGTCTCAAACCGGTAGCGGCAACTACCGGGGCAGCCAGGGTGTGGAGCCCGCGCGGCTGGAGCAGATCAAGGCGCTGTACGGTTTTGACAAGCCGCCGCACGAGCGCTTCATCCAGATGCTGGGGCAGTTTGCACGGTTTGATTTGGGCACAAGTTTCTTTCAAAACAAATCGGTGTCTGCCTTGATTTGGGAGAAGTTGCCCGTCTCCATCAGCTTGGGGTTGTGGACATTCTTGATCAGTTACCTAGTGGCCGTGCCGCTGGGCATTGCCAAGGCGGTGCGGGCCGGTAGCCGGTTTGACTTCGTCACCACGCTGCTGGTTTTGCTGGGCTATGCGATACCGGGTTTCGTGCTGGGGGTCGCCCTGCTGGTGATTTTCGGCGGGCAGTTGCAGTGGTTTCCGCTGCGCGGCTTGACCTCGGCGAATTGGGACGAACTGAGCTTCGGGGCCAAGGTGGTGGACTACCTGTGGCATCTGGTGTTGCCGCTCATCGCCATGGTGCTGGGCAGCTTTGCGGTTACCACGATCCTCACCAAAAACGCTTTCCTGGAAGAAATCCGCAAGCAATACGTGGTGACCGCCCGCGCCAAAGGCCTAAGCGACAGCCAAGTGCTGTACAAACACATTTTTCGCAACGCCTTGATTCCCATCGTCACCGGCTTTCCAGCCGCCTTCATTGGTGCGTTTTTCACGGGTGCGCTGCTGATCGAAACGCTGTTCTCGCTCGACGGACTGGGCCTTCTCAGCTACGAAAGCGTTATCCGTCGCGACTACCCGGTGGTGATGGGCACGCTCTTCCTCTTCACCCTGATCGGGCTGGTGACCAAACTGATTTCGGATTTGTCTTATGTCTGGGTTGATCCGCGGGTGAAGTTTGATTGAGTTGATGCATTTTCGACATTTTTGCATCATCCGTATTTTTTGCATCAATTCGATATAATGGCGTGGTACTTTATTCCCTCTAAGTTAAATTTTGTCTGTTGATTCAAGGAGTAAATGATGCGCACTACTTTGACCCTCGATGATGAAGAGTTTTCTTATGCGCAGGCTTATGCCCAGGCACGGGCGATGAAATTAGGTGATGCTGTTTCGGAAATTATCCGAAAAATGCGAAAAACTACTTCGTTAGCGCCTCAACTTGCTAATTCACGGACAGGGATGCGGCATATTCCCATGGCAGCCTCTGACGGACTGTGGGTTTTTGATACACCATCGGACGCACCAAAAATAAGTAAAGAAGAGGTGGCCAGGTTAATTGCCCAGAGCGAGCAGGAAGAGGACGACCGAAGTATCGAATTCGCGCGCACTGGCAAGTTTCCTGTCTAACTGAGTCAAAGTGGTTGCCGCCATGCACCTGCTGGATGTCAATGTGCTGGTCTCCCTGCTGTGGCCCAGGCATGTCACGCACAAACCTGCGATTGACTGGTTTGCCAGCCAGAAGGGCGCACCGTGGGCAACGTGTGTCTTGTCGCAAGCCGGATTTGTTCGGCTTTCCTCCCAATCCGCCTCGCCCGGGTCGCCGAACGACCCTTCTCTTGCTGCCCAGGTTTTGAAAGGCGCGACAAACGCACGGGAGCACACGTACTTGCCCATTGATTTTGATTTTTCCGTTGTCAATACATTGTGTACTGGCGGCGTCGTTGGGCATCGCCAGGTTACCGATGCCTGGTTGCTGGCGACTGCCATTCGCAATAACGCCAAACTCGTGACTTTCGACAAGGCAGTCCGGCACCTTCTCACGACGGAGCCCGAGCGCAAAAAGCACTTGGTCATTTTGGAGACTTGATGCCCGACGTGTATGCATTGCCTTCTCCCGCTGTAGCCCGCGTTTCAGCCTCCCCCAGCCGCCGTGCCTGGCTGCGCTTCAAGCGCAACCGCCTGGGCTTCTGGAGCCTGGTGGCGTTTTGCACGCTGGTGGTGATGAGCCTGGGCGCTGAGCTCATCTCGAATGACCGACCCTTGATCGTGCGCTACGAGGGGCAGACTTACTTTCCGATGCTCAAAAACTACCCGGAAAAAACCTTCGGCGGTGACTTTGAGACCGCCACCGATTACCTTGACCCGTACATCCGGGATCGCTTCTCCAAACCCGGAAATTGGGCCGTCTACGCGCCTAACACCTACGGCGCAGGCACCCTGAACTATTTCGCCAAATCACCTAATCCATCCGCCCCCACGCTGGAGAACTGGCTGGGCACTGATGAACGGGGCCGCGACCTGTTGGCGCAACTGCTGTATGGCTTTCGCGTCAGTGTGCTGTTTGCGCTGGCGCTCACCCTCACGGGCACACTTTTGGGCATCGTCACCGGCGCGCTGCAAGGCTACTTCGGTGGCAAGACGGATTTGGCATTTCAGCGGGTGATCGAAATCTGGAGCGCCATGCCAGAGCTGTATTTGCTGATCATCTTCAGTGCCGTGTTCGCACCCAGTGTCGGCTTGTTGCTGATCTTGCTCAGCTTGTTCGGCTGGATGGGCCTGAGCGACTACGTACGCGCTGAGTTTTTGCGCAACCGACAGTTGGATTACGTGCGCGGCGCGCGCGCTTTAGGCGTGAGCCACTGGCAAATTATCTGGAGACACATTCTTCCCAACAGCATGACCCCGGTGGTCACGTTCCTCCCGTTTCGCATGAGCGGGGCGATCCTGGCGCTGACGTCGCTGGATTTTCTGGGCTTGGGTGTGCCGCCGGGCACGCCGTCGTTGGGCGAGCTTTTGTCGCAAGGTAAAAACAACATCGACGCGTGGTGGATATCCATTTCGACCTTTGCCGTGTTGGTCGGGTCCTTGATGCTGCTGACCTTCATGGGCGACGCACTGCGCGATGCGCTGGACCCGCGAAAGGCGCTGCAATGACCCGGCTGATCGAGGTCAAAAACCTGTCGGTTTCCTTCGCAGGCAATGCGGTCGTTCACGACATCAATTTCCATATTGACCGAGGCGAAAAGCTGGCCTTAGTGGGCGAATCCGGGTCGGGCAAAACGGTGACGGCCCTGAGTTTTCTGAGGCTGGTACAAGATGCGAAACTCAGCGGTAGCGTGATGTTCAGCGGCCATTTAGATACTGCGAACGATCCCCCCGTCGATCTGCTGGCCATGCCCGAGCAAGCGCTGCGTGGCCTGCGCGGGCAAGATATTTCGATGATCTTTCAGGAGCCGATGACGGCGCTGAATCCATTGATGACCATCGGCGCACAGATTGCCGAGGTGTTGCAGCTCAAGCTTGGCCAGTCACGCAACGAGGCTGCAAAGAATGCCCTAGAACGCATCGCCGAGACGGGCATCCCCGAGCCCGCGCGCCGCGCCAGCGCCTACCCGCACCAGCTCAGTGGTGGCCAGCGCCAGCGCGCCATGATCGCCATGGCACTGGCCTGCCAGCCCAAGCTGCTGCTGGCCGACGAGCCCACCACCGCGCTGGATGTGACCGTGCGTGGCCAGATTTTGGACTTGATAACCCGTCTGCAACAGAAAAACGGCATGGCCGTTTTGATGATTACGCATGACCTGAATCTGGTGCGCAAGTTTGCAGATCGCGTCATCATCATGGAGTGTGGGCACATCGTGGAGCAGGGCACGGTGGCTGAAGTTTTTGGCAACCCAACCCATGCGTACACCCGAAAACTGATCGACAGTGCGCCAGTGCGCGACGTGATGGAGCAGGCCAGCGGCGAAAATTTTGGGTCTGACAAAGCACTGTTGCAAGCCACAGAGATGCGTGTCAGCTACCCCATAGCCTTGCCGGGCATGCCGGGATGGTTTAGAAAAGGCGAGTTCGTGGCCGTCAAGAGAGCGAGTTTTTCGCTTAAACCTGGGCAAACACTGGGGGTTGTGGGTGAGTCTGGCTCGGGCAAATCAACCCTGGCGATGGCGGCGCTCGGCCTGCTGGGTCATACGGGTGATTTGCAGTTGACGGGCAAAAAATGGCAGAGCAGCAGCGCGTCAAAGGCACTGCGCAAAATCATGCAAGTGGTGTTTCAAGATCCGTTTTCATCGCTCTCACCGCGCTTGACCGTCGAGGAAATTGTGGGTGAAGGCTTGCGGGTGCATTCACCATCGCTTTCAAAATCAGAGCGACGAGTTCAAGTCGAGAAATCGCTGGCCGATGTCGGCATGACGAACGCGCAGTATCCGGGGTTGCTTGACCGCTATCCGCATGAGTTCTCAGGCGGGCAACGCCAGAGGATCGCCATCGCCAGGGCCATTCTCGCTGACCCGTCCATCCTGATCCTCGACGAAGCGACCTCCAGTCTCGACAGCGAAAGTGAAGCGCTGATCCAGGATGGCCTGAAGGCACTGCGAAAAGGGCGGACAACATTTGTCATCGCTCATCGATTGTCCACCATCCGTAGCGCAGACCAGATCCTGGTCCTGGAGGGCGGACAGATTGTCGAGCGCGGAAGTCACCCGCAACTCATGGCCCGCGGCGGTCGCTACCGTGAGCTCCACGACAAACAATACAACCTGGAGTCGGATCGCTACGTGAACCCGGGCGAAGAAGTGGCGTCGTACGAGACGACCGCCGGGTGAGAAGGCTTGATTACAGTTTGAATTGAGAACGAGGCAGTCTGAGTGCCTAGGGCACCTCGTACCCGACAGCCCGCCCTTCGATTTTCTTTGCGGC
>JANOTE010000637.1:0-8660 GCA_031416195.1 Rhodoferax sp. | reverse complement strand
CAAAAAAAGGTGGATGCCGCCAAGGCCGACATCATCAGCGGCAAGATCAAGGTGGCTGATTACATGGCCGACAACGCCTGCAAATTCTGACTTGACTGGGCCAAACTCGCCCTGATTCGGGCAAAATAAAAGCCCGCGATGCGTAGAGCGTCGCGGGCTTTTTACATGGACTTCATTCTTGACAACGACTGCTGAACCGCCCACCCGCTTGGAAGAGCCGCCAGGACCCGGGGCAGGGCAAGCCAGTGCCGTTCATATGAAGGGCATCAACAAGCGCTTCGGCAGCGTGTTGGCCAATGCAGATGTTGAGTTGCGCGTGCGTGCCGGAACGGTTCACGGCATTGTGGGGGAAAACGGGGCGGGCAAAAGCACCTTGATGTCCGTCCTGTACGGCTTTTACACCGCAGACAGCGGGCGGATCGAGGTCTTTGGCAAAGCCGCGACGATCCGCAATGCGGACGAAGCTATCGCGTTGGGCATCGGCATGGTGCATCAGCACTTCATGCTGGTGGACACGCTCAGTGCACTGGACAACATCATGCTAGGGGCTGAACCGCACTGGCTGCTGGATCGTGCGCAAACTCACGTGCGCACCAAGCTCGATGTGTTGATGCAAAGCACCGGGCTGAAGGTCGACTTGGACAAATTGGTCTGCGATTTAGCGGTGGGCGATCGCCAACGGCTAGAGATCCTCAAAGCGCTGTATCGGGGCGCAAAAATCCTGATTCTGGATGAGCCCACCGCCGTTTTGACTCCGCAGGAAACCCAGCAACTGTTCGAGGTGCTGCGGGTTCTGCGCAGCCAGGGTACGACGATCTTGCTGATCACCCACAAGCTGCGGGAGGTGATGGCGCTGTGTGATGACGTTACGGTGATGCGCGCTGGCCGCGTGGTGGAGGAATTACCAATTGCGCAGGCATCGATTGCAGGTTTGGCGCAAGCCATGGTGGGCCGCAAAGTCAATATGGGCCGCCTGGATGAAGCGCCGCGGCCCGTTGGCAACGTGCTGTTGAAGGCAACGGATATTTCATTGCGCGATGGCATGAATGTGACGCGCCTGTCGCACCTCAACCTTCAACTGCGCGCCGGAGAAATAGTGGGCGTAGCGGGTGTGTCTGGCAACGGTCAGAGCGAGTTGCTGGATGTACTGTGCGGGCTGCAAAAGCCCTCCGAAGGCACGCTGGAATTGAATGGCCGTGAATTTGAGAGCCCGCATTGGCTTGATCCATTGACCGCGCGCGAGCTGGGCCTGGCCCACGTGCCCGAAGATCGTCACGCCCGTGCGCTGGTGCTGAGCTTTGGTGCTTGGGAATCTGCCGTGCTGGGCTACGACAAGCTGCCAGAGTACGCCCGCTTTGGCTGGATGATTCACGAGCGCATGCGCCAAGCTACCGCCAAGCTGATGAGCCGCTTTGACGTGCGGCCGCCCAACCCGTCGTTGGTGTGCAGCAAATTTTCGGGCGGCAACCAGCAAAAATTGGTGTTGGCACGCGAGATGGGGCAATCACCCAAAGTGCTGCTGGTGGGGCAACCCACGCGAGGTGTCGACATTGGCGCGATTGAATTCATCTACTCGCAGTTGCGTGCCATGCGTGATGCAGGCTGGGCGGTGCTGGTCGTCTCCAGCGAGTTGGACGAAATTCTGGCCCTGTCTGACCGCGTGTTGGTGATGAATCAAGGCCGGGTGACGGGTGAGCTGGCCATTAACGATTGCACTGAAGCGCAACTGGGCCTCTTAATGACAGGTGGTGTGACCGGAGGTACCCATTGAGTGCCGCGCAACCGTTGCCACGATGGGCCGATCTGGTCTTGTTGCCGATTGTCTGTCTGGCGGTGGCGTTGATCGTTGCAGCAGGGGTTGTGGCGCTGGTCGGCCAGAACCCGCTGGAGGTCATCACCGTGCTGGTGCGCGGCGCGTTTGGTACCGCACGTGGCTTAAGCTACACCTTTTATTACGCGACCACTTTCATCTTCACTGGGCTGGCCGTTGCAGTGGCGATTCACGGCGGCTTGTTCAATATTGGCGGGGAAGGGCAAGCGATCATGGGTGGGCTTGGCACTGGCTTGGCGGCACTTTGGTTCGCGGCGTACTTGCCGGCTTGGTTGATGCTGCCCGTCATGTTGATTTTTGGCGCTGTGTTTGGCATGGTTTGGGCGGCAGTGCCGGGCTATTTGCAAGCTTACCGGGGCAGCCACGTGGTGATCACTACCATCATGTTCAACTTCATCGCCAGCAGCTTGCTGGTCTATTTGCTGGTCAATCATCTGCGGCCGAAAGGTGTGATGTCGGTAGAAAGTGTGTCGTTTGAGCCGTCAGCCAAGCTGCCTGGCCTGCACGAGGCGTTGGCGTGGTTTGGCGTGCAGTGGCCATCGTCACCTCTGAACTTGAGCGTCTTTCTGGCACTGATGGCAGCACTCGGTGTGTACCTGTTTTTATGGCATACGCGGGCGGGCTTTCATTTGCGGGCGGTGGGTTCCAGCCCCAGCGCCGCCGAATACGCGGGCATCCGACCCAAACGCCAGGTGATGGTCGCCATGGCGATTTCTGGCGCACTGGCGGGCATGGTGGGCATGAATGAGATCGCCGGGGTCAGCGGCAAGCTGCTGCTGGAGTTTGTCAGCGGCGCAGGCTTCACCGGAATCGCCGTGGCCTTGATGGGACGCAACCATCCGGTAGGGATTATTTTTGCCAGTGTGCTGTTTGGTGCGCTGTACCAAGGCGGGGCCGAAGTGGCGTTTGAGATACGCGGTTTCAGCCGCGACATGGTGGTTTTGCTGCAAGGTTTTATTGTGCTGTTCTCGGGCGCCATGGCTTATGTGATCGCGCGGCCAGTGGGTTGGGTGCTCAATCTGTTCACCAAGCCAGTTGGCGTGGCATAAGCCGGAGCTGCGCATGGATGAAACTCTGTTCGGTGCGATGCTGGCCTCGACCTTGCGGGTGTCCACGCCGCTGATTTTTTGTGCGCTGGCGGGCTTGCTGTCGGAACGTGCGGGTGTGGTCGATATTGGTCTGGAAGGCAAGATGCTGTTTGCCGCGTTTGCGGCTGGGGCTGGCGGTGCCGCGTTTGGCTCAACCGCGCTGGCGCTGGTTCTGGCGATGGCTGTCGCAGTGGCGCTGGCGTGGATGCACGGATTGGCCTGCGTCAGCCACCGGGGTGATCAAGTCGTCTCCGGCGTTGCCATCAACATCATCGCAGCGGGCATGACCATGGTGCTCGGCATCGCCTGGTTTGCGCAGGGCGGCCAAACGCCACCAGTCTCTACGGCTGTGCGCATACAACCTCTGTTTCCGCAGGTTGCTGAGGCCCTCAAGGGCATTCCTTTTGTAGGCTCGTTGATTGGTGAAGGCTTGTTGAGCCACAACGCACTGGTTTATCTGGCCTTGGTGCTGGTGCCGGCGACGTGGTGGCTGCTGTTCAAGACGCGCTTTGGCCTGCGCCTTCGCGCCGTGGGCGAAAATCCGCAAATGGTTGACGCGGCGGGCGTTTCAGTGATTCGCCTGCGCTACACGGCGTTGACGCTCAACGGCATGCTGTGCGGCCTGGCGGGCAGTTACTTGGTGCTGGCGCAGGCGGCCAATTTTTCAAGCAATATGACCGCGGGGCGCGGCTTCATGGCGCTGGCGGCGCTGATTTTTGGCCGCTGGCACCCGGTGGGTGCGCTGTGGGCTTGCCTGCTGTTTGGCTTTCTGGATGCAGCGGCGATTCGTCTACAGGGCGTGCGCCTGCCGGGCATTGGTGCAGTGCCGGTGCAGGCGATTCAGGCCTTGCCTTATATTTTGACCGTCGTTCTGCTGGCCGGATTTATTGGCAAGGCGGTGGCACCGCAGGCATTGGGCAAACCCTATTTGAAAGAGCGCTAGTCAACCTGCATAACCCCTGTCAATCTCCGGTTGGCAATTGCGTTGAACAATTCCCTGCTAAAGTTTAGCGCCTTGGAGGATTCATGAAATTTCTATTGCCTTTGCTGTTTGCAGCAGGTTCGGTTACAGCTTCTGTCGCGGCTTTTGCACAAAGCAAGCCCATCAAAATTGGCGAGATCAACAGCTACTCGAACATCCCTCAATTCACCGTGCCCTATCGGCAGGGCTGGCAGCTAGCGGTGGAGCAAATCAACGCATCGGGTGGTTTACTGGGCCGCAAAGTCGAAGTGATTGCGCGTGACGACGGTGGCAAGCCGGAAGAGGCGCTGCGCCACGCCGTGGAGTTGACATCCAATGAAAAGGTAGACGTTCTCGCCGGCGGATTCCTGTCCAACGTTGGCCTGGCTTTGGCAGATCATGCCCAAAAGAGCCAGCGCCTGTTTGTTGCCAGCGAGCCGTTGACCGACGCGATTGTGTGGGACAAAGGCAACCGCTACACCTTTCGCCTGCGCCCCAGCACCTACATGCAGGCCGCGATGCTGGTCGAAGAGGCTGCCAAGCTGCCGGCCAAGCGCTGGGCCACGATTTCGCCGAATTACGAATACGGCCAAAGCGCCGTGGCCAGCTTCAAGGAGTTGCTTAAAGCCAAGCGGCCTGATGTGGAATTCGTGGGTGAACAATGGCCCGCTTTAGGCAAGCTGGATGCTGGAACCACCTTGCAGGCCACGGTGCAGAGCAAGCCGGATGCCATCTTCAACGTGACCTTCGGTGCCGACCTGGCCAAGCTGGTACGCGAGGGCAACCAGCGCAATATTTTCCCCAAAACGCCCGTGGTGTCGATGCTGTCTGGCGAGCCGGAATATTTGGAAGTGCTGAAAGACGAAACGCCCAAGGGTTGGATCGTGACCGGTTACCCCTGGGACCAAATTGACACGAAGGAACATGCCTCGTTCACGGCGAACTACTACAAGAAGTTCAACGAGAACCCGAAGGTCGGCTCGGTGGTGGGCTATGCGACGATGCAAGCCATTTTTGCGGCGATTAAAAAAGCCAACAGTGTTGACAACGAAAAGCTCGTCATCGCGATGCGCGGCCTGAAGTTCAGCACACCGTTTGGCCCGGCAGAATTTCGCGCGATTGACCAGCAATCGACCATGGGCGCTTTTGTCGGCACGCTCGATCAACGTGCAGGCAAGGGCACCATGGTGAACTGGCGCTACGCCGATGGCAAGGACTACATGCCCAAAGATGAGTACGTGCGCGCGCGCCGGTCGGCTGCGGCGATGAAGTAGTCACGGCTGCAAACTTCGCTGCGCCATCACGCCACCATGCCCTCTACCGTCTTCGTTAAGGTTGTGGGTTTCCGGGATGCGGAGCGCCATGCGCTGAACACCGTTTTTCGCCTGTCGATGGACCGCGCGATCCATTACCAGTTGTGGAGTGTCGATCTGCTGGTGTCGCCCCAACTCGTGGTGCTGGATGTGGACAGCTACCAAGGCGCCATGGAGCTGGCATCTCCCACGTTCAATAAGAAACTCAAGCTCATCAGCGTAGGCCAGAGCGAGCCTGAAATTGCCTGGCGGCATTTCTCGCGGCCCATGAACTGGATGGCAATGGTTCATGCGATGGATCAGCTTTTTACCGGTTCTGAAGGCTCTGATTTCGACTTTGACACGGGAATGGGCACACTGGCGATTCCTGCGCTGGGTGTGCGCGCTTCATTGCTGATCGACGTGAATAGAGACCACCGCATGTACCTGCGTGCACGCTTGGCGCTGGCCGGTTTTGTAGAGGTACAGGAGGCTACGAACAGCAGTGAGGCCGTGCAGAAAGCGCTCGGGCGCAACTTTGATCTGGTGGTCGTGAACCTGGATCACCCGACCGAGTTCAACGGCTGGAACCTCACCGAGCAGCTGCTGTCGCTGGAGCCGGCGATTGGGTCGATTGTGCTGAGCACGCGCAACACGTCATGGCATTTGCAGGAACGGGCGGAGCTGGCGGGTTGTCACGGTGTGCTGGATATTCCGTTTGATCCCGTGCAAGTACAGAATATGCTTCGAAAAATATAGTTGATTTCGCCTACGGGGTGCCGCGCAGCAATCGCGACCAACTGTGAGGCATGGGCAGGGGTTCATTGCCGATTTGCGCAGCCAGGAGTTCTGCGCACAGCACAGACCAGCTCAAACCCCTGGAGCCAAACCCGCCGTTGATGCACAGCGCTGGCGGCTTGCCCGGCGCTGCACAGGCGTTGAGTGGCCCGACCAACGGCATGCGATCCTGCGGTGTGAACCGCTGGCCTTGCCAAGCTTGAATTGAGCCATCGGCAATCCGCTGCGCCATGACTTCAGCGCTGGGCGGATGCAGTTGCGCAAGCCGCGACAGATTGGACTCATGCCCCTGCGCGGCTGTGGGCGTCGTGTCACCCCATGCGTAGGTGGCACCTGCGAACCATGCTGGCCCCGCAGCCAACGGAACATCAGGCACCAGATGACCGAACCCATTGAGCGGGAAGGGTGGCACGCTGAGTTGATCTGATTCCTGCTGCAATGCCCAAGACACCTGACCGTGAATGCCCGCCAACGGCTGGCGCAGCAGTACACCCGATTCAGCCAACAAAGCTTCCATGCCATCCGCACATGCGAGCACAACGAGGCCTGCCCGCGCCAGCACAGCGTGCCGCGCGTCCCGCAGAATCCAATCGCCATCCACTTGCTGCATTGAAGCGACTCGCGCGTTTCCCCGAAACTGTATCCCCGGCTGCGCCAGCCAGGCCTGCACCAGGCGATGCGGTTTGATCCACGCTGCGTCGGGCTCCCAATGTGCGGCGTTGCTGGGCTGAGTGGTCATGATGCCGCTCGGTGCCCAATCCTGCCCATTTTTGAGATGCTGGTGGGCCTGTTGCAAGGTCAGATCGATACCTGCCTTGAGCAACCTGGAGCGAATGTCGTGGTCACCACCCAGTGGCGGTGCCATCAACCCCACAGGCAAGCCGGACGCACCCTTTGCCGGCGATTGCGCCGCATCCAGCACCTGCACCTGCCAACTCCGGCGCGCCAGTGACGCAGCAGTGCTGGCCCCTGCCAGCCCGGCACCGATCACGACGCAGCTGGACGGTTGCGCGATGGGCCACTGAAGTTGCCTGCGGGTCGATTTAATTTGCCAGCGCGGGTTGAAGCGGGCTTGGAAGTGCTGCGGCACAGCATCGGGTTGAATCTCGAAACCGTGTTGTGTGAGCCGTTGCAGAAGATCGACATCCACGTGCCTTGAAGCCAATTGCGTGCCACGACGACAGCAACGCAGCAAGGCTTGAACCGCCCAATCATCCCAAACCGAACATTTCTGCGGTACAAGAAAAATCGAGTCCGCCCGAAAATCCTGCGCGCGCAACATCTGCTTCAAGTCACCCACGCACAGCGTCAGCAGAACTTGCCCCGCGTTGAAATTCAGGCGATGAAAGCCAGCACTCAAGTTGACAGATGATCCGTCAACTACGCCCACGTAATGCAGCATGCGTGGCCTTAGCGGGTCACGCTGCCAGGCCTGCCTGCACGCCAAAAATTGTGCACCGTCCTGCCAATCTGTGTCCAGAATGCGCCAGGCGTATTGATTCGCCCACGCTGCGCTCAGGCCTATGGCGCGCAGATACGAATTCGCCACAGCCTCCCGAATTTGTTTTATGCAGCCGGCGGTACGTAGCCCTGCGCTGCGTCGGCACCGCCGCCAAAGAAGTGTGCCTCCATTTGTCGCGCAAGGTATTGGCGGGCGCGTGCGTCAGCCAGATTTAACCGGTTTTCATTGACCAGCATTGTCTGGTGTTTAAGCCACGAGGCCCAAGCCTCTTTGCTCACGCTGTCCCAAATACGCTTGCCCAACTCGCCGGGGTAAGGCGCAAAATCCAGCCCTTCAGCCTGTTTTTCGAGCTTGACGCATTGCACCATTCTTGCCATTTTCAGTACCTTTGTCCCTTTGGGGGAGTGTTAATATTAAGTTAGCGATAGATTGATCGCTGATGCGGGCCAATCACCGTTGATACCCGCTGCTTCAGCAAAGTTCATTCAACTAAGCGATAATACAGGTTGCACGTCCACCCAATGAAGGTCTAGCCAATGTCCAGAGCTGAAGCTAAAACTGCCGTCCTTCCTGACGGATTGCGTTACAAATCAAAAGTCTCCGGCTCGCCGTTTGCGGCAGCCGCTTCGTTCGGCGGTGCCACCATGTCGTGCTTTATGTGCGGCAAGCATCGCGCCCGATCCCTCATGGGTACGCGCAAGGTGCTGGGCAAAGCGCAGGCGGTGTGCGCACCCTCCTGCAAAGCGCTTGACGAAACGCTGGCCGGAGATGGAGCCCGCGTGGTGAAGACGGCCTAGCGCTGGTCGCCACCCATCCTTGTTACGGCAAAGCTTGCACAACAACAGGCCTGAAACAGGCCTGAAAAGCCGAGAAATTCCTCGACGCTAAAAAATTAACCTGAGAGTTAATTTTTTCCGTAATTGAGATCGCATACACTATTTTATCAGTGTTTTACGCTCCTAGCTCCCGTAAAATATGCACAAGTAGCTATTTATACAATAGCATTTTGATGTCGTCTAGGGCCGAGTTGTTTAAGCTTTTCTCATAACCAGAAGACTTAAACAACCAAAATCTTCGTTGTTTGAGATATGAGGCAATCGCGGTAAATTCTGAGGTTGTTTTCTTCATTTTAAATTTTTCATGAGTGCATTTCACGAAGCCCAGGTTTTAAGCGTCCACCATTGGACGGACAAGCTCTTTAGCTTCACCACCACGCGTGATCCGGCCT
>JANOTE010000636.1:0-3198 GCA_031416195.1 Rhodoferax sp. | reverse complement strand
CAGTGCCCACACCCGCCTTGATCCCATCTGGGTACTGGCCTCGGCACCGAAGCGGGTCGCGGCTGAGAGTTCAATGGCGAGCAACACCATGGCGAGGACGGCGCCGATCATCAAGGCGAGCGGCACGCTGCCCCAAAACATGGCAGCGGCGACGATGATCGCGATACCCGGCGTCCACAGCGCGCTTTGATCGTGACTGTGCGCCGACCAGGCGGTCTTGACCAGGCGGACGGTGGACTGCCTCACCATCCCGACGCCCGCCATCATCAACACCGCAGCCAGCACCGCGACCGGAAGCCACGTCAGCCACTGTCCCGCAACCAGCACCAGAACAAACAACAGAACGGCCGAGACGGCCGCTACGCTGCGGGGGTTGCCCTTCATGCGCGCTGCCGCCACAGATTGCAGCGCTGACGTACTGACGGGCAAGGCACCGAGCCCGCCGCAAACCACGTTGGCACAGCCCAGCGCCACGAGCGAGCGGTTCACGTCAGAGCGCTGCCCCAGCAGGTTGCCGATCGTGACCGCCGTCATGGCTGCGTTCATGATGGCCTGTAGCGCAAGCAAGCCCGCGTAGGGAAGCACCTGCAGCGCGGTGGCGGCTACCCAGGCAGGCGTGAAGACGCTCCAGATCGAGGCAGTCGTCTTCAACACCAGCGCTTGCGGTTGCACGGCGTTCAGGGTGCCGCCCAGCGAGCCAGGTTGCATGAACTCCCAGAGCAGATAGTAGACCAGCGTCCCCGCGATCAGTGCGACGAAGACCGGCTCGCCCAGCCGCGTGAAACGTGGCACCAGCAACAGCGCGAGTACCGTTGCTGCGGCGACGATGACGGAGCCGGGCAATACCTGGGACCACAAGGTATCCCACGCCACGCCACGCAATTGCACGCCGAGGATCGGCCCCAGTTGCGACCAGATCACCAGCAACCCGATGCCGGTGACGAAACCGGCACTCACTGGCGAAGGAATGAACTTGATGAACCCGGCCAGCCGCAGTGAGCCGGCCAGCAGCACGATGATGCCCATCACCACCACCGCGAGGGACATCGCTGCCCAGATTTCCCAGATGCTGCCACTGCCGCCGTTGCTCGCGCTGCGGCTGACGAGATCGGCACCGAGTGCAGCGTAAATCACCGTGGTGGAAGGCGCGGGCACGGCAATCTCGGCCGGGGCGCGCGCCAGCCACGCGACGAGCAGGCTGCCCAGAGTGGCGGCGACGAAGGCGGCGACGAGGCTGATCTCGATTGCACGCGCCCCGAGCGGTGCCGCTGTGAGGAGACCGACAGCCAGCAAGTTGGAGAGGCTTAGCAGTGCAGCGATGAACCAGTCGCCGAGCGACTGCATGGCACTCCCAGCCAACGCCGCTTTTGATGCTGCCGAAGTTTTCATTTAAACAATTCAAATCTCATGGGTGCCAGCGCCGCTTGAAGATGAACCCAGGGCGGGTTGCAGGTGTTGAACACCCAAGCGCGGGTAAGTGTACTCAGTCGCGAGAGCAGATTGCGCAGCAGTAAAAGAGCCTTCATTTGCTAAACATTAACCTACGAGTTAATTTTATCGCCTGAAATGCAAATTTTCATCAAAAACAGATACATAAAGGCCTCTAGCTCTCGTGTTATATGCACGAATAGATATTAATTTAATAGCAGTTAAACGATAACCGTCAATGTTGTTGGAACCGGCGGCCCTCTTTCGCCGCCGCTTGCAACCAGGTTCACGCTCGTAGCATCCCCCGAACCAGCGTGGTCAAAGTGCGGGCCAGAAACGGCTCAAACTCAATCTGCAGGGGCGACAGGCTGGGGTCTTCGGCGATCACTTTTGCGATGACGGCGGGCGGCTCGCCCAGTTGCGTCAGGCTGATCGCCAGCGCGTGAGTTTGCAGCACGAGGGTGGAGGCATCTGGCAGCCTCAAGCCCGGAATTTTGCGCATGATCAGGGTGCTGATTTCAACCAGCAGATCGCGCAGGAAGATCTTGAAATCGCGCGCCGTGGCTTCATCAATGTGCGGCTCAATCACCGAATGAAGCAGCACCAGCAGGCGGCGCAGGTCGCGCTGGTGTGCCAGGCTTTTGGCGATAGCCCGTGGCACCGCCTGCGCTGATCGGACACGGCCCAGCCGCCGGGTAAGCGCCACCAGCCACTGCGCCAGCGCCTCGCGCACCAGCTCCAGAAACAGCGTCTCCTTGGTGGCGAAGTAGAGGTAGGCCGTGCCTTTGGCAACACCAGCCCGTTCGGCGACGCGTGCAATCGTCACCGCATCAAAATCTGCCTCGGCAAACAACTGCGTGGCTGCTGCAACCAGTTGCGCGCGGCGCAAGTCTTTGTCTGCTGCACTGCGCGCTCGTTGGCGCTGGAGCAGTGCAGGGTTTGGGGCCACCGTATTGAGCTTGGGCAAATCAGGCTACCCCCTTCACGCCATGAGGGGCAACGCGCGATGGCGTTTGCCCGTCAACGCAAACAGCGCGCCGGCCACCGCAGAGGCGAGCGGCGGCACGCCCGGCTCGCCCACGCCGCCGGGTGAGCGGGTGCTGGGGACGATGTAGGTGTCGACCTGCGGGGCCTGTGCCAGCGTCAGCATCGGGTAGTTGTTGAAGTTGGTTTGCGCAACCACGCCGTCTTTGATATCGATCTTGCCGTACAGCGCTGCTGTCAGACCAAACACCACGGCGCCCTCCATCTGCTGGGCGACGATGTTGGGGTTGACCACGGTGCCGCAGTCAATCGCGCAGGTGACGCGGTGTACGCGCGGTTTGCCGTCCACCAATGACACCTGCGCCACCTGTGCCACGATAGAGCCAAACGACTCGTGCAGCGAAATGCCACGCGCGTGGCCTTCGGGCAGTGCGCTGCCCCACTGAGCTTTTTCCGCCGCGAGGCTCAGCACGGCGAGGTAGCGTGGCGCATTTTTGAGCAGATTGCGGCGGAACACAAACGGATCCTGCTTGGCTTCGAGGGCCAGCTCATCGATAAAACCTTCAGAAAAAAACGCGTTGTGCGAGTGACCAACAGAGCGCCAAAAGCCAACTGGCACATCGTGGCGCGTGTGGACGTGCGACATGTGCTGGTGCTCGATGCCGTAGGGCAAATCAAACAGGCCTTCAGCCGTGGTTTTGTCGGGCATATCGACTGGGCCATTCAAGATCCTGGCGGCCCGCTCAAACCAGCGCGGGCCAATCGGATCGCCCGCTGACTTGATCG
>JANOTE010000635.1:0-4367 GCA_031416195.1 Rhodoferax sp. | reverse complement strand
TGCCACCGCGCGCGCCGAACGGGCTGACAGTTTTTACCGCATCCCCCAGAAAGAAAACACGCCCCATGCGCAATTGATCAACGCACTGGCTGCGGTAGGCATAGGGCCCGATCCACACGATTTCCACAGCGATATCCGGCCCGAACTGGCGCCTCAGGCGCTCGCGCACCACATCCTCACGGCTGACGTATTGCAGGTCGGCATTCGGGGCCATTTGGTAGTCAATGCGCCATACGTCATCGGCCATTAGATGCTGCCACACGGCGCGGTTTTCGTTGAACGGCGCTTCGATCCAGGTGTGGCGCTCTACCGGCGGGCGGGTGGAGAAGCGCACATCGGCAATGCACCAGCGATCATCGCCCTTTTGACACCTCACCGTGGCACCCACCCATTGATGGAATGGGCTGTGCGCACCGGTCGCATCGATGACATGATCTGCAGCAATATCGTAGTCACCGACTGGCGTGGTCACCGTCAGCAGCGCGCCAGCTTGGTTCTGCGAAAACGCAGTGGCGCGTGAACGCCAGCGGATGTCAACATGACCCAACTGGTGAATGCGCTCCACCAAAAAGCCCTCGATGTAAAACTGCTGGATATTGATGAACGGTGGCTGCACCGACAAGTTGAAATTGCTCTGTGCCCGCAGGTCAAACGAATACACTTCGTCCTTCCCGGCAAACGTGCGCCCCACACTCCATTGAACGCCCTTGGCTGCAATTTTCCCGTAAATGCCCAGCTTGTGAAATATCTCCAAAGACTTTTGCGTGTAGCAAATGCCCCGCGATGAGGCGCCTTTGACACCGACTGTGTTGTCCTCATCCAACAGCACAGCGGCGATGCCCAGCGCGGCCAGCGAGCAGGCCAATGTCAACCCTGTAATTCCACCGCCCACAATGATGATAGGGTGGCGAATAACCTCGCCGCTGGCAATTTCCGGCGGCTCAACGAATGGGTACTCGGGCAAGATGTAGCCACTGCCCTGCGTGAATTCGTAGCCATTGGCGTAGGCGGCTTTTTCCATCGCGCGATTAAACCGGAGATTGCACGTAGCGCAATCAGCGCGAGCCTGTACCCAGTGCTCGCTCAGCGCGCCACTGCACTTTGCGTGCTGTCCATTCGTCCAAACGCTTGCGAGCGGTTTTGCTCTCTTGCAGCATCTGAAATTCATTGGCCAGTTGTGCGGTGAGCTCAAGTCGCACGCCATTCGGGTCAAAGAAATAAATGCTTTTAAAGATGTGATGATCTGTCACCCCCAACACCTCAAAGCCATCCGCCTCAAGCCGCGCTTTCATGTCCAACAGCGCCTGCACCGAGTTCACGCGAAACGAGATGTGGTTGACCCACAGCGGCGTATTGGGCGAAGGCTGCGCGGCTTGATCATCGCCCAGGTCAAAAAAAGCGATGCAGGAGCCGTCTTGCAGCCGAAAAAACAGATGGGTATAAGGGCAATGCTCGCCGGTGCTGGGCACGATATCGCTCTGGATGATGTGGTACAGCGGCAAACCCAGAATGTCTTCGTAAAAATGCCGCGTTTCCTCCGCATCGCGGCAGCGGTAGGCGTAATGGTGTAACTGCTCGATGGGTGCGGGGGCGGGCAGGTTCTGTAGAGCGGTCATGTCAATCCTTTGGCAACTTTGAGGACACCAGGCACTGTTTAAATTCTGCAATGCAGCAATAGTTGACTGTAAGCCGATTCTGGGCGTGCTGCACACCGTCAAAGCCTTCCCATCGGGAACAATTACCAACAAATCGGCGTGAACCTCGGTTGTGACCACACCCCTATCCGCCCACTTTCGCTCCCCGCGATAATCAAAGCCTCGTTGTGATGTTTTTCTCTTATTTGATCCCGCTCTTTGTTCATGCTGTTCCTGATCTCCCCCGCCAAATCACTCGATTTTGAAACCCCCGCAGGCGACGTGCCCCACACCCAGCCGCTGTTCACCGCGCGGTCTGCGCCGCTGGTCAAAGCCCTGCGCAAAAAGACCTGGCGGCAAGTCGCCAAGCTGATGGATTTGAGCCAAAACCTGGCCGAGTTGAACGTGGCGCGTTATGCGGCATGGAGCGATGAATTCACGCTTCAAAACGCCAAGCAGGCGGTGCTGGCGTTTGATGGCGATGTTTACGACGGACTGGCTGCCAAAACGCTGAGTGCGCACGACTTGGCTTGGGCACAGGATCATCTCTGCATTCTGAGCGGCCTGTATGGCGTGCTGCGTCCTCTGGATTTGATGCAAGCTTATCGGCTTGAGATGGGAACCGCACTCAAAGTGGGGCGCGCGAATAATCTTTATCAATACTGGGGAAATGGAATTTCAGAGCATCTCAATGAGCGCTTGAAGGGTGATTCAGAGCCCATGGTTGTGAATCTCGCATCGCAGGAGTACTTCAAGGCGGTGAACTTGAAGGCCTTGCACGCGACCGTGATCGAATGCGTGTTTGAAGATTTCAAGAACGGTGATTACAAAGTTATCAGCTTTTTCGCCAAGCACGCACGCGGTGCCATGGTTCGGTTTGCCGTGACACAACGCGTACAAAGCACGCACCAGCTTGAAAGTTTTGCGGCTGATGGCTATGCCTTCGCACCTAAGGTGTCCAAGTCGGATCGGTTAGTGTTCAGGCGCAAAACAGGCGAATAAATACCCATTATGGGTATTCTTAAGGTCGAAACCATGTGTTTTGCTGTTTTATGAGATTTTTACTGCCATAGCTCACGAATAATTTAGGAAGTTTGATATGCAAATAATAGCAAATGGCATCAACATCGAGGTCGAAGATACCGGCCCCGGGCTCACTGCCAGCGGCCAGGAGCGCCCGGTGGTGGTGCTCATCATGGGCTTGGCAATGCAACTCGTAGCCTGGCCTTTGCCATTGGTGGAAGCCCTGGTTGATGCGGGTTACCGCGTCATTCGCTTCGACAACCGCGACATCGGTTTAAGCCGTCATTTTGACGCTTTGGGCACGTCCAACCTGGTGTGGGCGGGCTTGAAAATGCGCTTGGGAGTGGCCGTGAAATCGAGTTATTCCTTGCGCGATATGGCGCTTGACACGATGGGCGTGCTGGATGCGCTCAACATCCAGAAGGCCCATATCGTCGGTGTCAGCATGGGCGGCATGATCGCGCAGCGGGTGGCCTTGGCCGCGCCTGCACGTGTGCTGAGCCTCACCAGCATCATGAGCACCAGCGGCGCGCGCGGCCTGCCACCGGCCAAGGCGCAGGTGATGCGTGCGATCTTGAGCCGACCCGCCAGCATGTCCGAGCAGGGCATTGGCGACTTCTACGTCAAACTCCTCAAAGTGATCGGCAGCCCGGCTTTCCCCGTGTCTGAAGCCGAGGTGCGCAGCCGTGCCAACCTGGCCTTCAAGCGCAGCTATCACCCGCAGGGCATCAACCGCCAGATGATGGCGATCGTGGCCGACACCACCCGCGCCGATGACTTGAAAAGTATTGCTGTGCCCACGCTGGTGATTCACGGAAAAGCTGATGCGCTGGTGCCGTTCGCGCACGGGCAGGACACGGCGCAGCGCATTCCCAAAGCGCAGTTTTTACCGATTGATGGCATGGGGCATGATCTGCCGCCCGGTGTGATTGAGCGCTTGTTGGGGGCTATGATTCCGCACTTCAAGGCAACATGAACTCGCCGCAGCAATCTCAACTGGGCAAAGTCACGCCCTACGTCGATCAATACGACCCAGGCCTGTTGTTCCCGATTGCACGGGCTGACAAACGCGCCGAGATTGGCATCCAGGGCGCAGCGCCATTTCTTGGCGCCGACATGTGGACAGCTTTCGAGCTGAGCTGGCTTAACCCGCGTGGCAAGCCGCAAGTCGCCATCGCGCATTTCACCGTGCCGTGTGAGACGCGCAACATCATCGAGAGCAAATCATTCAAGCTGTACCTCAACAGCTTCAATAACACGAAATTTGCCAGCAGCAATGAAGTTAAAACTCGCCTGCGCGCGGACGTGAGCGAGGCGGTGTGGCGCAACGGCCTTCCACCCGATTCAGCGCCGCCCACGGTGGGCGTGACCCTCATCAGCGCCGACCTGTTTGACCGCGAACCTGTGCATGAACTCGACGGCCTGAGCCTGGATCGCCTGGACATCGACTGCACCCGCTATACGCCTGCGCCAGACCTGTTGCGTTTCACACCGGACGAAGCGCCCGTGAGCGAAGTCTTCACCAGCAACCTGCTCAAAAGCAACTGCCTGGTGACCGGCCAGCCCGATTGGGGCAGCATCCAGATCAGCTACACCGGCGACCAGATCGAGCAGGGCGGCCTGCTGCAATACCTGGTGAGTTTTCGCAACCACAACGAGTTTCATGAGCCATGCGTCGAGCGTATCTTCATGGACCTGTGGACGCGCTGC
>JANOTE010000634.1:0-3736 GCA_031416195.1 Rhodoferax sp. | reverse complement strand
CAAAAGCGCTTTACCTTTGACGACGACCACTTCTTTGTGGACCTGGTGTTCTACAACCGCCTGCTGCGCTGCTATGTGCTGATCGACCTCAAAATCGGCAAGCTCACGCACCAGGATTTGGGCCAGATGCAGATGTACGTCAACTACTTTGACCGCCACGTCAAAACCGACGCCGAAGCAGCCACCGTCGGCATCGTGCTATGCAAAAAGAAACACGAAGCACTCGTGGAAATCACCCTGCCCAAAGACGCGAACATCCACGCCAGGGAATACCAGCTCTATTTGCCGAGCAAAGAGGAGTTGCAGCGGAAACTGGCGGAATGGGCGGGGATTGATGGCGAAAGTGGCGCGTAGCCCGCGTGGAATTGGCGTAAGCAGCTATTAAATATGTAGCAACTAGAGTTTTAAGTACCCACCCACACGGCCTGCGTCTCCACCACCTCAATCAGACGACTAGCGTTAAATCCTTGTGGGTACAGGGTCGGGGGCTCGGCACGGGCAGCAGGCGCGGTCTGCGTAAACATGCCGCTCGGGGCATGCAGCAAATGCCGGTCATCGCGTAGCGCAATCAGCAGTTCTTCCAAAGATACTTTCAGGAAGCCGCCAAACCGCTGGTGGTCGCACTCAATGCTGGCGTCCGCAATCCAACCGCAAATAGTGGGAGCTGGGCCACCAGGTTCTAACTCAAGGCGTTGCGCCAATTCGGGATCATCGGCTAGCGCCTGCTGCACCGCCGCCAGCTTACGCTGCAGTTGCTGCCCAGCCTTGCGCAGCGTGGTGGTCTCGTGCTGCCAGGCATCTTGTTGCGAGCGGCGCAGGTAGGTGGACTTCACCTCCAGCACCAGCACCGTGCCGTCGAATGCGCAAATCACGTCCACTTCACCGGCATTACCGTTTGGCCCCACGGGCGGGTGCCAGTTCAACACCACCTTGAAACCGCGCTTCTCCAGCATGGCACCCAGTTGGGTCTCAATCCGCTCGGTCTCGGCGCGCGCTTCGTTGCGCCTCGCGCCCAAACGTCGCAGGTTGTTGATGGCCGCCGTGCTGTTGTTTTGCAGGCCAATCACCCAGGGTAACTGCACCAGCGTCTGGCCCATTCTCAAAATCGGGCGCTCAAACAAGTCAGGCTTCAAGCCCGGAGCGCCGTCGCGCAATTGCTTGGCCAGCTTGCTCCAGTCACTGGTCCAGAAATCAACTATCGCCGCTGCATGGCGCGAGTTGCCTTTCGGGTGCTCTGCCGTTACCGTCCAGCCCAGCATGTTGGCAATCTTGGCCTCACGGCTAGACCATGTCAGCGGGAATCGAATTTGGTTGCCTGCCCTCAAACCGTTCATCGCCATCATGCTCAAGGCCGCAGCCCAGTCGCCCGTGGTGCGCAGGTGCTCGGCAAAGGTCTGTAGAAAATCACGCTGAAAGAATACGTTCATCAGCTCCAGCGACAGCAGCGCCTGAAACAGCGGAACGGCGTCGCCCTCATCGGTGGTCACGGTATCGCTCACGCCATACACCTCAGCTAACTGCAGCTGCGTGCGCAGCGCCTTGATATAGGCCACCTGGTTGAGTTCGTGATTTTCAGAACTACCAATCTGATGGGTTGCCATACCGGAATCCACAAACGCATCCATGGCGCGGTAGTACCAGTAGTTGTGCAAAGCGGTCAGCTTGCGGCCATTGCGCTGCCAGTCGGCGCCGGCTGCGGCATCCAGCTCTTTGATCTCCAGCCGCTCGCCCTCCCGCACAAACGCAATACTGTGGTCGTAGCTGAAAGCGTTGGCGGTCTGCGCCACAAAGCTATTCAACTCGATCTGCGCCACCAGCAACTTGGCAAACGCCTCGCGCAAGTCGTGCCGCGCGGGTTGACCAGCGGGCGATGGAAACAAGAAGGGCGACAAGTGCTTGGCGAGTGACTGGCCGATGATGGCATCGATAAGCCGGGTCGAATCGTCCGCGCAGTGGGAGAGCTTCCAAAGCAGGATGTCGTTCATCGCATCCCAGCTTGCTTGCCTGTCCGCTTGCTCGTCGGGCGATGGGGCCGCCATGCCAAACTGTGCAGGCACCCAATTTTCAAACGCGTGCAGGCTGGCATAACTCAGCAGGTCCATAGGCGACAACGCCGCGAGCTTATGCTGCCACAGGGTGACTTCGCTTAAGCGCTCCCGGTGCGCCATCTCAAAAACATCCAGCACCTTGCACAGCTCAGAAACGACCGCGTTGGAACCGGCCAACTGGTCCAGCTCCGCCCGCCTGGGCGAATGCTGCGTGAGCACCAAACCGGAACAACGCACGGCTCGCACCAGCACATCCGGCGCAACTGCAGCCACGTTGGCGAGCATGGCCGTATTGGCAACGCGCTCTTGGCCCATGTACTGCGCCAGCGCCAGCATCATTGCTTGCGACTGCCACGCTTGCGCGGGCAAGTCGGTCAGGAAGCTGCTGGACCAGAAGGCGGCGTGGCGCTCTGCGCGGGTGACTTTGTATTTGCCGCGAAGTGCGGGCTTGCCGTCGAGGTACGCCAGCGCTGCGTATTCCGCAGCGAACGGGAGGTCTTCGCCCGCATCAATCAGACGCTGGAAACGTCGCTCGTAAATAGTCATCAGGCAATCAACCGCTACAAAAACTGTCTGCAAACGTCATGGGACCGGGAACTCCAGGCTCTTGCTTCTTCATGATCTGAATGGCCTCGGCTGCGAGGTTGTATTCGCCGGTGCGTTTTTGCAAATTGAACTGCAGTTTGCATGCTCGAAGCGCACATCCCTATCCCAACTCACCCAAAGCATAGTCCCGCACCAGCCGCCTGACGATCTGGGCTTGCAGGGCGTCTTTGCGGGCTTTGAGGGGGTCGCGGGTGCGCAGGGCGGCTAGTTTTTCCTTGATGCGAATGAAGCTGGCAGGCGTGGGCACGCGCATGACGGCCATGTGGCCGCTGGTGGCGACGATGGCTTGCTCGAAGTGGCCGCCGTCCAACGGCGTGGAGCCCGTGGAGATTTGCACCGCCCAAAAGTCTTCATCGTGGTGGGATACCCGCAGCGGATGAGGGTCAGCGTCTTTGACGGCGCGGCGCACCACGTCAATTTCAAAACCGTCGGCGTTGACGGCTGTGTAGAGCTGGTTGCTGCGTAGCTGGAATGTCTTGTCCACCTTCTGAAACACAGACAGCGAGGAGGTGTCCAGATAGCTAGTCAAGCCGCCATCAACACATGCATGGCACCTCTGCCAGCAGTGGTTGATGGGCGGATCAGCAGATCAACGTCGTAGCCCATGGCATTGAAAAACTCCAGCAGTTTTTCAGATGAAAAGTTGTCCAGCCGCAAGTTCTGTAGTGCCGACACATTGGGTTGCGCTATGCCCAAACGTTTTGCAATGTCGGCTTGTTTTAAACCGAGGGCTTTGATGCGCTCATTCAAGCGCACGGCCAATATGAGCTTGGTCTTTAGCTCTTCGGGCTGGGCTAGACCGAGGTCGGCAAACACGTTGCCGCTACTGCGTTCGATGTCGATGCCTTGCTCAGCCGTGGCTTTTTTTGCAGCGGTTTTAGCCATAGTGTTCCTCGTAATGTTGCGCGGCTGCTTTGAGCCGCTGGTGTACCAGGTCAATGTCGTTTTTGGCGGTGCGTATGCCGCTGGGAGATTTTTTCTGAAAGCAGTGCAGTACATACACCGCCTTTGCAAAGCGCACGGTGTACACCGCACGATAAGCGTTGCCCTCAAAAGCCTCCACCACTTCCAACACGCCCGCG
>JANOTE010000633.1:0-8017 GCA_031416195.1 Rhodoferax sp. | reverse complement strand
CTTTTTCTCAGCGGCTTACAAGTGCTGCCCTGGAGTGAGTCCGCCATTTGGCACTACGCCAGACAACGCAGGCTGCTCAAAGAAGCAGGCACACCGATTGGTGAAATGGATTTGCTGATCGCCTCCCAAGCATTGGGCGATGACCTGACGCTTGTGACCAACAATACGCGCGAGTTTGAACGCATTCAGGGTTTGAAGTTGGAGAACTGGGTGTGACTGGTCTGTTGATCGACGGCGTTATCGGTAAGGCTATTCCACAAGCGCAACGCCGCGCCATCGCCAAAGCCATCACGCTGCTGGAATCCACCCGCGCAGACCACCGCGCGCAGGCTGACGAGTTAATGACCGGCCTGATGCCACACACTGGAAAGTCATTTCGCTTGGGAATCAGTGGTGTACCCGGCGTGGGCAAGTCCACCTTCATTGAGGTGCTGGGGCTCTACCTGATTGAGCGAGGGCATCGCGTCGCTGTGCTCACGGTCGATCCTTCGTCCACTGTGTCCGGCGGCTCTATTCTTGGCGACAAAACCCGCATGGAGAAACTGTCGATGCATGAGATGGCGTACATCCGTCCTAGCCCGAGCAGCGGCACGCTGGGTGGTGTGGCCGAGAAAACCCGTGAGGCGATGCTGGTCTGCGAGGCGGCAGGGTATGACATCGTCATCGTTGAAACTGTAGGCGTGGGGCAGTCTGAGACTGCGGTGGCTAGCATGACAGACATGTTTGTGTTGATGCAGTTGCCTAACGCAGGCGATGATCTGCAAGCCATCAAAAAAGGCGTGATGGAACTGGCCGACTTGGTCGTGATCAACAAGGCGGATATCGACCGCGATGCGGCAACACGGGCGCAAGCGATGCTGACATCCAGTCTGAGGCTGCTGAGCATGCATGGCAACCCGGAGAACGATCCACATGTTGAGGGCAATTGGCAACCACGGGTCATTCAACTCAGCGCACTGCTCGGGCACGGTGTCGATACATTTTGGACAGCGGTGACGCAATTCAAATCGTTGCAAACCGGAAATGGCAGGTTGACCGCACGCAGGCAGCAGCAGTCGCTGGCGTGGATGTGGGAGCGGATTGATGCGGGGTTGAAGCAGTCGTTTCGCACGCATCCACAGGTGCGCGAGCTGCTACCCGTCTTCACCGAACAAGTCCGTCACGGGCAGCTTTCAGCCTCAATCGCAGCAAGAAAATTGCTGTCTGCCGTCGAATACCATCACTAATTAGCTGTATTTACAGTAGAAACTTCCTATGCACGACATCCTCGAACAACTTGAAGCGAAACGCGAACTTGCCCGCATGGGTGGAGGTCAAAAACGTATTGATGCGCAACACAAAAAAGGCAAGCTGACGGCCCGTGAGCGGCTTGAACTGCTGCTGGACGAAGGCACGTTTGAAGAATGGGACATGTTTGTCGAGCACCGCTGTGTTGACTTTGGTATGGAAGAAAACAAGATTCCAGGTGACGGTGTGGTCACCGGCTACGGCATGATCAACGGGCGCCTGGTGTTCGTCTTCAGCCAGGACTTCACCGTGTTTGGCGGTGCGCTGAGTGAAGCGCACGCCGAGAAAATCTGCAAGGTGATGGATCAGGCGATGAAAGTCGGTGCCCCGGTGATCGGGCTCAACGATTCCGGTGGCGCGCGCATTCAGGAGGGCGTTGCCAGCTTGGGCGGCTACGCCGATGTGTTCCAGCGAAACGTGATGGCCAGTGGGGTCGTACCGCAGATCAGCATGATCATGGGGCCTTGCGCTGGCGGTGCCGTGTACTCACCGGCCATGACCGATTTCATCTTCATGGTCAAAGACTCGTCGTACATGTTTGTCACGGGGCCGGAAGTGGTCAAGACTGTCACGCATGAAGAGGTGACGGCCGAAGAGTTGGGCGGCGCCATCAGTCACACCACACGCAGTGGCGTGGCGGACTTGGCGTTTGAGAATGACGTGGAAGCCCTGCTGATGCTGCGCCGTCTCTACAACTACCTGCCTTTGAATAACCGCGAGAAGGCACCGGTGCGCAAAAGTGGCGACCCGGCAGACCGCATGGACATGAGTCTTGACACGCTGGTGCCAGACAACGCCAACAAGCCGTATGACATGAAAGAGTTGATCATCAAGACGGTGGACGACGGTGACTTTTTTGAGCTGCAGCCCGAGTATGCAAAGAACATCGTGATCGGCTTTGCCCGGATGGAAGGGCAGACCATTGGCATCGTTGCCAACCAGCCACTCGTTCTGGCAGGCTGTTTGGACATCAAGAGCGCCATCAAGGCCGCGCGCTTTGTGCGCTTTTGCGATGCTTTCAACATTCCTGTGATCACCTTTGTGGATGTACCGGGTTTCATGCCAGGCACTGCGCAGGAGTACGGTGGCATCATCAAGCATGGTGCCAAGTTGCTTTACGCCTACGCCGAATGCACAGTACCCAAGATCACGGTCATTACCCGCAAAGCATACGGTGGTGCCTACGATGTGATGAGCTCCAAGCACCTGCGCGGCGATGTCAACTTTGCGTGGCCGAATGCCGAGATTGCGGTGATGGGTGCGAAGGGGGCAGTGGAGATCATCTTCCGCGAAGACAAAAGTGATCCGGCCAAGATCGCCGCGCGCGAGGCGGAATACAAAGCCCGCTTCGCCAACCCGTTCATCGCGGGTGCCAGAGGCTTCATTGATGATGTGATCCTGCCGCATGAGACCCGCAAACGCATTTGTCGCTCACTGGTCATGCTCAAGGCCAAGAAGCTGGAGAATCCGTGGCGCAAGCACGGGAATATTCCACTTTGAGGTATTTTTTAATTGTTCTTTTTTGACTTTTTAAAGCCAAAAAAGTAGAATAAATGTTCTTATGAGACCATTTAATTTATTGTCATCAAGCGGCATCTGCTCTGAATTGGGTGGACGAATCAAGCGCGCGCGTCTTGCGAAAAACTTGAGTCAGCAGCAGTTGGCGGACATGACGGAAAACTCGCTGTCATCGATGCGCAGACTCGAAGCGAAAGGGCAAGGCAGCCTTGAATTCATCGTCCGAGTGGCGCAGGCTTTGCAGGCTGTGGAGCCTTTGGAAGACTTGTTTGTGCAACCCGTTCAAAGCATTGCACAAGCGCAGCGCGAACAGTCGTTGGCGCAAAGGCGGCGCGCCCGTTTGCCTGCACGCGCAGAGAAGACCACAGCTTGATGATGAAAAAACTGCGAGTCATTTATGACGGTTGGGGTGAGCGTTGGTTGCTCGGCCAGCTCGCCGATACCGGGCGGGAGATCATGTTCGAGTATGCGCCTGCGGCCATTGAGAGGGGCCTGCAGTTGTCTCCGATGCACCAGCCATTGCCGCGTCCGGGCAGCGGCGCAATCGCATTCAAGGGCGAAGCGCATTCTTATGGATTGCCTGGCTTCATTGCCGATGCGCTGCCAGATGGTTGGGGCATGCTGTTGATGGATCGTGCTTTGCGCATGCTGGGCCGCAATCCGCGTGAGGCATCGGTGCTGGAGCGATTGGCCATTGTGGGCGAGCGTGCCATCGGTGCGCTGTCGTTCGAGCCTTCTGACGAAGACATCTTGCCTGCCGAAAAACTGCAGCTCAAAGAGCTTGCCAAAGAAGTCATCGCTTTGCAAGCAGATGAAAACTCTGGCGCAAACACAGCCGATGCCCAGCTTCGCCACTTGATGCAACTGGGCGGTTCCCCGCAGGGCGCACGCCCTAAAGTGTTGGTTGATTTCAACGCCCGCACAGGGCAACTTAGCAGTGGTATGCCGCTTGCAGGCAGCGCTACACCGTGGTTGATGAAGTTCCCGGCAGACAGTGAGCACCGTGAGGTCTGTGCGATCGAAGAGCTGTATGCCCGAGTAGCGCGCCACGGCGGCATAGACATGCCACGCAGCCGTTTCTTTGATTTAGGCACCAAGCACAGTGCATTTGGCGTAGAGCGCTTTGACCGTAAGGTCGTATTCTCAGAGGGTGACCGTAAGGTCGTGTTGTCAGACAGTGGCCGCGGGCTCAAAGACAAGCAAGTTTTGCGTGTGCCCGTCATGAGCATGTCTGCGTACCTGCAAGCCGATCACCGCTTACCTTCCTTGGATTACGAGACCATATTACTCGCTACTTTGCGCATCACGGGTGATCAACGCGACGTTGTCAAGGCATTTGAGCGTTGCATCTTCAACGTCATCATGCATAACCGCGACGACCACAGCCGCAATTTTGCCTTTCGGATGAGTGAACAGGGCCTGTGGAATCTTTCCCCGGCGTTCGACCTGACTTACAGCTTTGGCCCCGGTGGCGAGCACGCAACCAGTGTGGCGGGACACGGGAAAAACATCATCCGCGCGAACCTGCTTCAAGTGGCCAAGGCTGCAGGTCTGTCCGTCAAAGTGGCCCTGCGCTGTATCGATAGCTGGCGAGACACCGCAAAATGCATAAATCGACTGGTGCGTGAGCTGGAAATCCGCCGCAGTACCCTGGCTGAACTTGTCAAATCCACGGCAGTGCGTGTGGAACTGTTGAAATGAAATAGGAACTCTCATGTTTACCAAAATCCTGATCGCCAACCGCGGCGAAATCGCTTGCCGGGTGATTAAAACGGCCCGCAAGATGGGCATTAAAACAGTCGCGGTTTATTCTGATGCCGATAAAGACGCGCGCCACGTTGCCTTGGCGGATGAGGCGATCAACATTGGCCCCGCGCCCAGCCGTGAAAGCTATCTTGTAGCTGACAAAATCATCGCCGCGTGCAAACAGACTGGTGCGCAGGCGATTCATCCGGGCTATGGGTTCCTGAGCGAGAACGCTGGTTTTGCCAAGCGCGTCGAAGAGGAGGGTATTGTTTTCATAGGACCCAAGCATTATTCGATTGCGGCGATGGGCGACAAGATCGAATCCAAAAAACTCGCGGGTAAAGCAGGCGTGAATTGCATTCCGGGTGTCAACGATGCCATTGAAACGGCTGAGCGCGCGGTTGAAATTGCCAAGGGAATCGGCTATCCGGTCATGATCAAGGCCAGTGCAGGCGGTGGTGGCAAGGGCCTGCGGGTGGCGCATGACGACAAGGAAGCGTTTGAAGGATTCACCAGTTGCCGCAATGAGGCACGCAACAGCTTTGGGGACGACCGTGTTTTCATCGAAAAGTTTGTGGAGGAGCCGCGCCACATTGAAATTCAACTGCTGGGTGACAGCCATGGCAATGTGATTTACCTGAATGAGCGGGAATGCTCAATTCAACGACGACATCAAAAAGTGATTGAAGAGGCACCGTCGCCGTTCATCAGTGATGCGACCCGAAAAGCCATGGGCGAGCAGGCTGTGGCGCTGGCCAAGGCGGTCAAGTACGAAAGTGCTGGCACGGTGGAGTTCGTTGTGGGAAAAGATCAGAGCTTTTATTTCCTGGAGATGAATACGCGCTTGCAGGTGGAGCACCCCGTGACGGAGTGCATTACGGGTTTGGATCTGGTCGAGCTGATGATCCGTGTCGCAGCGGGTGAAAAATTACCCATCGCGCAAAAGGATGTGAAGCGCGATGGGTGGGCGATGGAGTGCCGCATCAATGCAGAAGACCCATTCCGCAATTTTTTGCCGTCTACGGGCAGGCTGGTACGGTTTGAGCCGCCGCTAGAAACCATGTTTGCGTCAGACACGCATGCATTGCACGGCATCCGCGTGGACACAGGGGTCGAAGACGGCGGTGAGATTCCGATGTTTTACGATTCGATGATCGCCAAGCTGGTCGTACACGGCAAAGACCGGCTGGAGGCCATCGCCAAGATGCGCGAGGCGCTTAACGGGTTTGTCATTCGCGGCATCAGCAGCAACATCCCCTTCCAGGCGGCGCTGCTGGCGCACCCTAAATTTGTGGCGGGCGATTTCAACACCGGTTTTATTGCCGAAAACTACGCCAAGGGTTTCAGAGCAGAAGATGTTCCGCACGACGACCCTGACTTCTTGATTGCTCTGGCTGCTTTCGTTAACCGGCGTATTCTGGGCCGCGCGGCGGGGATCAGCGGCCAGTTGGAAGGTCATGAGATGGCGGTTGGGGAGGCGTTTGTGGCGGTGACACTTGGGCAGAAGGGCGAAAAGACTTCAACCTGCGTCATGGTGACTGATTTCGAGGGTCATACCGGCTCCAGCTCAGTGAGCGTTTCAGGAAAAAACTACAAAATATGTAGCAGCTATCGGCTTGGCGTAAGTCGCATCGCAGGCACCTGCAATGACCAGCAATTCACTGCGCAGATCGAGCGCGGGCGTGGGGCAGGCAAAAATCCGTTGGCGCTGCGCGTGATCCACAACGGTACGCAAATTGAGGTGCTGGTGTTGTCCAAGCGCGCTGCGGAACTGCACGCCCTGATGCCGTACAAGTCGCCGCCCGACATGAGCCGGTACGTACTGTCGCCGATGCCCGGCCTGCTGGTTGAAGTGGCGGTGCAACCCGGCCAGAAAGTGCTGATGGGTGAGCGGGTGGCCGTGATTGAAGCCATGAAAATGGAGAATGTGCTGTTCGCCACGGCAGATGGTATCGTGGGCAAGGTGCTGGCTGTCAAGGGCGAGTCTTTGGCGGTCGATCAACCTATTCTCGAATTCGTTTAAAGTATAGGTTCATAGGTGAACATGAAGGAGACAGATATGAATTTGCAAGAGTTTGAAGCCTCACTGCATGCCCAGCGGTATGACGAGATTGTTCCGATGGAAAGGGCCGTTGGCTATCAATTGGGAGAGCACAGCCACGCGTTTGATGCTTGCGCGATGATCACGGCGGGTGAGATAGAGATCGCGGTCGCTGGTGATGCACGGACTTACCGTGTGGGTGACGTATTTCGAATTCCCGCGCAGACCGTTCATACCGAGGCGGCCGGCCCTGCTGGGGTTCAGTATCTTGCGGGCCGAAGGCACGTCAAGATTTGATGACGCGCCCCTTCAAGGTGCTGGGCATCCAGCAGATTGCCATCGGTGGGGCCAGCAAAGACCGCCTGCGAAAATTATGGGTAGATATGCTCGGGCTCGAAGTGACTGGCAATTTCGTCAGCGAGCGGGAGAACGTTGACGAAGACATTTGCGCCATCGGCAGCGGGCTGTTTAAGGTAGAGGTTGACTTGATGCAACCGCTGGACATCGACAAGAAACCCGCCGTTCACACTACGCCACTAAACCATGTGGGACTGTGGAATGATGATCTTCCGCTTGCAGTCGAATGGCACAGTGCGCAGGGCGTGCGATTCGCCCCCGGTGGCATACGCAAGGGCGCAGCCGGGTTTGACATTTGCTTCCTGCATCCAAAGTCTAACGATGAGTTCCCCATCGCTGGCGAGGGGGTGTTGATTGAGCTGGTACAGGCCCCGGTGGAAGTGGTTCGCGCCTTCGTTGCATTGGATCAGCACGGGTGACATGAACGCGACAGCCTGCGGGATTTACCCGAGGGTGCGCAGACTACAAACTAGCTAGACTATTTTATGCCCTGATGGCGACGTTGAACTGTGGCGCGGCCGTCGGGGATATCAGAAAAATAGGAGCCCAGCTTTGCATCCAACTGACATCGCAAATCCGTCTTACTTCCACAAAGTCGTCGATTGCCAATGGGCTTGTCCAGCCCACACCCCCGTTCCTGAGTACATCCGCTTGATTGGCCAAGGCCGCTACAGCGATGCCTACATGGTCAATTGGGTCTCCAACGTATTCCCCGGCATTTTGGGTCGCACCTGTGATCGCCCGTGCGAGCCAGCCTGTCGCCGAGGCCGCGTTGAGGAAGGAGGCAACCCAACGCCGGAACCTGTCGCGATTTGCCGGCTCAAGCGGGTCGCAGCCGACATGAAATCGAATGTGACCCAGCGCATGCCCAAAATATCGCCAAAGAATGGCAAGCGCATTGCGTGCGTGGGTGCAGGCCCGGCTTCGCTCACTGTGGCGCGTGATCTGGCGCCGCTGGGCTATGACGTGACGGTCTTTGACGGCGAAGCCAAGGCCGGTGGTTTCATGTGGTCGCAGATTCCCCGTTTTCGCCTGCCAGAATCGGTGATTGACGAGGAAACGGGTTAC
>JANOTE010000632.1:0-4689 GCA_031416195.1 Rhodoferax sp. | reverse complement strand
TGATGATGGGCTCTGTCGCGCTGCCAGATGCCTTGGCGGTGGTCATGTCTGCTGCGCCAAACAGCAGCCCGATGTCTGAGGGGTTGATGGGAGTGGCCTTGATGCGCACCACGATCTCATCCGGCCCCGGTGCCGGTGTCTCAATGTTCATCAGCGAAAGCTCCAGTTCGCCGCTGGTTTTGATCATCGAGCGAAGCTGTAGGCCGTGGGTGTGGGTGGCAGTCGTCATGTTTTTTTTCTCACGTTGAAAATTAATCTAAGATTACTGTACTCCATGAATGCCATCATTGCCGACTCGCCACCGCTTGACTTCCTGCCTTTGCAAGACCCGGCCACAATGCGCCCGTTTGTGGAGGAGGTGGACGGGCTGCTGATTCTGCGCTTTGACATGGCCACCGTGCAAAGCGCGCTGCGCTTGAGCGACCCGAACGCGCTGGAGTTGGAGTACACCCGCATGATGATGCGCTGCCTGATTTTTTGCGCCGCGCCTCAATCGATTCTCATGATTGGCATGGGTGGCGGTTCGCTGGCGAAATATTGCCATAAGACTTTGCCCAGTGCCGATATCACTGTTGTGGAAATCAACCTGAATGTGATCGCGCTGCGTGATCGTTTTCAGGTGCCACCGCAGAGCGACCGGTTCCGGGTGGTGCAAGCGGACGGTGTCGATCATGTTCGCGACGGGCTGTCATCGGGGGTGCGTCACGACATCATCTTGCTCGATGCCTTTCACTTTGACGGCGCGCAGGAGAGCATCAGCAGCCGTGCGTTCTTCAGAGCCTGCCGCGCCACACTCGGTACGCATGGTGTGCTCGTGGTGAACCTGGATGGTGACCCCGCGCAATGCCAGCCCGTGCTTGCGCGTCTGGGCGAGGCCTTTGATGGCGCGGTGTGGTCCGTGCTGGTAGAGGCCACCAGCAACCGCATCGCGTTTTGTGCCAGTCGCGATCATCTGATGACCACCATGCGCCAGGCTGACGCACGCCTGGCCGCGCTGGCTCCCGTGCATCAGGAGACGCTGACGCGCCACTCTTCGAATCGGCTGACGTTTGCGCCACTGTTCTGATGTCGAATCTCAAAACCGCGACCCTGACGCTGCTGGCCATGATCGCCTTTGCCAGCAATTCGCTGCTGTGCCGCCTGGCGCTCAAAGACACCGCGATTGACGCGGCCAGTTTCACCACGGTTCGCATGCTCTCGGCCACGCTGATGTTGGGTTTGCTGATTGGATTCAAGCCCAGTGTTTACCGCAACAACGGCAACTGGCCCTCTGCGCTGGCCCTGTTTGCGTATGCCGCAGGTTTTTCGTTTGCGTATATCCATTTGAGTGCGGGCACGGGCGCCTTGCTGCTGTTTGGCGCAGTGCAGGCGACCATGATTGGCGTGGGCATTTACAAGGGTGAGCGGCTGGCGGGGTGGCGCTTGATCGGGTTCGGGTTGGCGATTGGCGGGCTGGTCGCTCTGCTGTTGCCGGGGCTGTCTGCACCGCCGTTGTTGAGCGCCATCAGCATGGTCGGCGCAGGTGTCGCTTGGGGCATCTATTCGCTACGGGGCAAAGGTGTTGGCAACCCAATTGCGGCAACTGCAGGCAACTTTCTGCGCACCCTGCCGTTGACGGCCTGTTTAAGTTTGTTGATGTTCCAGCAGATGGCGTGGGATGCGCCCGGGCTTGTATATGCCGTGCTGTCAGGCGCGTTGACCTCAGGTATTGGCTATGCGATTTGGTACCAAGTGCTGCCAGTGCTCAAGTCAACTACTGCCGCCACGGTGCAGCTTAGCGTGCCGATGTTCGCGGCGGCAGGCGGTGTTCTTTTGCTGAGTGAGCCGCTGGGCTGGCGGCTGCTGGTTGCCAGCCTTGCCATTTTGATGGGCATTGCGCTGGTCATTCATCAAAAGCAGAAGGCTCCTTGAACATCGCCTCGTACTTCAATCGCAGTTCGCGCTTGAGCAGTTTGCCACTGGGGTTTTTGGGCAGGCTGTCTGTCAGGACAACCCGCTTGGGGACTTTGAAGCCTGAGAGCTTTTTGCTGCACGCGGCAATCACCGAACTTTCAGTCAAAGTGAAACCGGGCTTGGCCACGATGATGGCGGTCACCGCCTCAACCCACTTCGCATCGGGCAGTCCAATCACCGCGACTTCAGACACGCCCTCCACTCCGTAAAGCGCCTCTTCCACTTCGCGGCTGGCCACGTTTTCGCCGCCAGATTTAATCATGTCCTTCTTGCGGTCTACCACGGTGATGAAGCCTTCGTGATCCATCACACCCAAGTCGCCGCTGTGAAACCAGCCGCCTTCAAACGCAGCGCGGGTCTTCTCCTCGTCTTTGAAGTAGCCCATCAGCAGTTGGGGTGAGCGGTGCACGATCTCGCCGATCTCACCCACAGCCACATCATTCATCGCATCGTCCACGATGCGGGTTTCGACATTCAGCGCCTGTTTGCCCGCCGAGCCGGCTTTTCGCAGTTGATCCTCGGGTCGCAGCACGGTCGCCATCGGCGCGATTTCAGTTTGGCCATACAGATTCCACAAACGCACATTGGGCAAGCGGCGTTGGATCTCTTTGAGCACTTCAACCGGCATGATCGACGCGCCGTAGTAGCCCTTGCGCAGTTGGCTCAAATTCGTCGTGTCAAATTGCGGCGCGCGCAATAGCGCAATCCACACCGTGGGTGGCGCAAAAAAGGAATTGATGCGTTCGCGTGCCAGCATCGTCAGCAGGTTGTCTGCTGTTGGCTTGCCGGTGATGATGTTGCTGGCCCCCACGTAGATGCAAGGGCCAAAAAACACGTCAAGCTGCGCGCAGTGGTACAGCGGCAAGGCGTGCAGCATCACGTCCTGATAGGCAATTTCCACATCCACCAGGCAGGTAACGTATTCCGAGATGACGGCCTCATGGCTAAGCATCGCGCCTTTGGGACGAGACTCGGTGCCGCTGGTGTAGATGATCTGTGCCAGCATCGCGCCGTTCAATTCAGGCGATGGCGGCACGCTACTGTGCATCAGCAGTTGATCAAACAAGACCATGCCGGGCGCAGGCAGGCTCTCGTCTTCACTGGGCAGCCAGACCAGTTGTTTGACCGCCGTGCCCGCACTGGCACTGCGCGCAAGCTCGGCCAAACCAGAATCGGTACACAGCACCTTGGCTTCGCAGTGGCCCAGAATGTAATTCGCCTCGGTGCTGTTCAACATGAAGTTGATCGGCACCAGCACCGCGCCCAAACGCGCCACTGCAAAACGCAGCGCCGCAAACCCGTGTGAATTGCGGGCCAGCACCGCGACACGGTCGCCCACGCTCACACCCAAGGTCGTCAGGCCCGCCGCTAAACGGTTGCAAACGTCATCAAATTCGCGGTAAGTCCAGTCAACGCTGCCGCAACGGATGGCCAGTTTGTGCGGGTCGCGCTGTGCGGTGCGGCGCAGCAAGTCGCCCAGGGTCTGGCGGTTGAGGGCGGGGTTTATGGCGGCATTTGGCATGGTGTTCAAGGCGGAAGTCATATTGTCGGAATCCTTTTTTATTGTTTCAATTTACCAAAGAATCCTCGTGTCAAAAACCGCAAATGCAGCATCTTTGGTCACCAGCGCCGCGTCTTCAATCAGGCTTTGCGCCGCCAGCATGCGGTCAAATGGGTCGCGGTGATCCAGCGGCAATCCACCCGAGTGCACGCAGTGCTGCCACGTCATTGGCAGATGCGCAAAGCCGTCAGCTTGCACTAGCGCGGCAAATCGCGTTAACGCAAGCGGGCCGATGTCAAGCTTGCCGAGCCTCGTTTTGGTCGCAATCTCCCAAGCGCTGGCTGCACTCACCAGAATCGTGTTTGCGTCATTGGCAATGGCACGCTTGGCCTTGGCTGAGAGTTGAGGGTCATTAGTCCACCACCACAGCAGGGCGTGCGTGTCCAGCAACAGCTTCATGCCCGCGTCCAGGCGTGCAATTCTTCTTCGGGCAAGGGTTCAAAGAAAGCGGCCTCAACCTGCCCCGCCAGCCGCCCCGCCTTGCGTTGCCGTGCGGCGGGAGCCAGCGGCACCAGCCGGGCGTACGGCACCCCGGCTTTGGCCAGCACAATTTCCTGGCCGCCATGGGCCAATTCAAGCAGTTTCGAGAAATGGGTTTTGGCGTCGTGGACGTTGACGAGTGGCCCGTTGCCGGAGAATTTGGTGCTATGGACTAGGGTCATGGACTAAGTATAAGGCTGGCGGGCAAACTTGCCATATTTGCATATAATAAATGCCAAATGGCATTGAACAGGGGTGATTCCATGGCGACTGCGCGGTGGACGCAGCCGTGAAGGTGGTGCACATGGGCCAGGCCCGGATTTCACCCGCATAAGGCTGGGCGAGCCCGAGACGCTTGAGACTGACCTGCGTCTGATCCGTCCCCAGCCCGGTAAACCACGCTGAACCAACTGAAGCTGAAGAAAGCAGGAAGGCGTCAGGCCCTACCCGCCCAACTGCGTCAGAAAGTCGGTGTGAAAGTAGGTGCGGCGAAACTCGCCGTCGGTTCTTTCTGTCGTGACTGCAGCAATGCCGCAGCAGGCCGTCGTGTGTAATTCACAAATTATTTGTTATAATATAAATAGCTAGTTGTGCATGTTATTCGAGAGCCAGATGCCTTTTTGATCAATAATTTCATGCAAAAAGACGTTTTTCCCGATAAAATTAACCTGTGAGTTAATTTTTAGCTGCGTTGG
>JANOTE010000631.1:0-1540 GCA_031416195.1 Rhodoferax sp. | reverse complement strand
CCGTACACGCCGAATACGTGGCCGAAACGGTGCGCCAACTGATGTTTGTCCAGTACGGCAATGAAACCTACACGCGCGGGCTCAACGTCTTCACCACCTTGCGTGCCAGTGACCAAGACGTGGCGTACAAGGCGCTGCGCCGGGGCATCATGGACTTTGAACGGCGCCAGATCTACCGCGGGCCTGAGGAGTTCGTCACATTGCCAGAGGGCGGCCAAGAGCTCGAAGATGCCGTTAACGAAGCGTTGGACGAGCATCCAGACAATGGCGATGTGATGGCTGCTGTGGTGCTGCAGGCTGATTCCAAAAAAATCAAGGCGATGCGCCTCAATGGCGACATGCTGGAGATCACTGGCAAAGGCCTGGAGCCGGCGCAGTCGGGCCTTGCCGAAAAAGCCCCGCCCAATATCAAGGTGCGCCGCGGGGCGGTGATTCGGGTAGCGCTGACGGCCAGGAACACGTGGGAGATCACCCAACTGCCGGAGGTGGAAGGCGCTTTTGTGGCGTTGGATCCGCGCAGCGGTGCCATCCGCGCCATGGTGGGCGGATTTGATTTTGGAAAAAACAAGTTCAACCATGCCACTCAGGCGTGGCGCCAGCCGGGTTCCAGCTTCAAGCCATTTATCTACTCGGCATCATTGGAGAAAGGCTTCACACCCGCCACGGTGATCAACGATGCCGCGCTTTTCTTCAGTGCCAGCGCTACCGGTGGGCAAGCCTGGGAGCCAAAAAACTACGACGGCAAGTTTGACGGCCCGATGTCCCTGCGCCGGGGTCTGGCCGTTTCCAAAAACATGATCTCGATCCGCATCCTGGGTGCCATTACCCCAAAATTCGCACAAGATTGGATCACGCACTTTGGCTTTGAAGAGGAAAAACACCCACCCTACTTGACCATGGCCTTGGGCGCGGGCGCGGTCACACCGATTCAGATGGCAACTGCCTACTCGGTGTTTGCCAATGGCGGTTACCGCGTCAACCCCTGGCTGATCGCCAGGGTGACAGAGCAAAAGGGCAAGGTTTTGCTGGAGACCAAAGTGCCCGTGTTGGATGAATCCGTCAGGGCCATCTCTGCGCGCAACGCCTTCATCATGGACAGCCTGCTGGGCGAGGTGACAATCTCAGGCACTGCAGCCAAAGCGCGGCAAATCTTGAAGCGCAATGACTTGCACGGCAAAACTGGCACCACCAACGATTCGATTGATGCCTGGTTTGCAGGCTATCAGCCCACTTTGGCGGCGGTCGCCTGGATGGGCTATGACACACCGCGCAAGATGGGCAGCAACGAGACCGGTGGCGGCTTGAGCCTGCCGATCTGGATCGCCTTCATGGAACATGCGCTCAAAGGCGTTCCCCCCATGCCCACCCCCGTGCCCACAGAAGGTCTGGTGAACTCGGGTGGCGAGTGGTTCTTTACGGAGTATGCGCGGGGGGCGGGAGTCAACAGTCTGGGACTGGTGCCGACTGACCGTACCGACAGCAGCGCACCTGCGCCCCAGCCCAACGCTGGTGTAGAGGAGAAAACGCAGATTCTGGATTT
>JANOTE010000630.1:0-2208 GCA_031416195.1 Rhodoferax sp. | reverse complement strand
CCCACGTCAACTACGACCCCAGCGCCGAAGAACTCACCGAGATCACGGTTATGGCAGCCGAAGAAATGATGCGTTTCGGCATTCGACCATGCGAAAACTGCTGACCATCCTCAATGCAATGGTGCGTGATAGCCTCCCGTTCAACAACGCGTTGCATGGAATCGTCCATCAAGGCGCTTGACTTTTAAGACAGTTGCTGGCCCCAATTAGGCCTGCCAGTTGCCGATTTTTTGATTTACGTGTGCTTTGATGACTTTCAATAAACATAGCAGTTAATGCACGTTATTCGGGAGCTAGGAGCATAAATAGTTCAAAGTTTTGCCAAAAACCATTGAAATTCGTCAAAACGCGGTCAAAATCGTTTATTTTTACTACAATTGTGGTAATATTTGAATTTGTGCTGTTTTAGAGGTTCGCGCTACGCAGATGGCCCGTTCGCGTAATCCAGTAGCAGCCCGTTCATCTGCGCTTCGATTGCTGCGCCAATAAGTGCTAGGATTTACCCATGAACGCTGCATCCATCACCAACAAAGCTCTGTCCCTTCCCGTGCAACAACGGGCTGAATTGGCGGCGCAACTTTTGTCTAGCCTTGATACGCTGTCTGAATCTGAAATTGAACCTCTTTGGTTTCAAGAAGTTGCGCGCAGGGCGGCGGAAATGGACCAAGGGCTTTCCAAGCGCATTCCCTCCGACGAAGTACGCCGCGAGGCAAACGCCCATCGCCGACGACCGGGCTACTGGCTTGGTAGGCACTAACGGGTTGATCGACCCGACTGAACCAGGTCATCGCGGACGCTGCCAACAGCTGTAGTGAAACGCGACCGACCAGCTATGGGGAGTATGACTGCGAACAGGTTTTGAACCCCGCTATGCACACCGCCCATTTGGCGTTCAAGCCCAAGCTGCGTCGATCACCCGTGGCGAACTACCTGATTATGGCCTGCGTTGCGTATGTTGCTGCGCTGCTGGTGCGATCCTGGGATTTGTATCTGTGTCCAGCATTCCCAATGGGGCTGCACTGGATCTGGCATTTACTGACTGCCGCCGCAGCGACCACGATCATTTGCGGCGCAGCGCGAAATCAGCCGAATTAGTGATCACGCCACCGCATCAGCGGGCTGGCGCTGCAACATGGCCAACGCATTGGCGATGGTTTTGCGCAGCTCGCGGCGATCGCAGATGAAATCGACTGCGCCTTTTTGCAATAGGAATTCAGCGCGCTGAAAGCCTTCAGGCAGCGTGACGCGCACGGTGGACTCGATCACGCGCGGGCCGGCAAAGCCAATCAGCGCTTTGGGTTCGGCAATGACGACATCGCCCAAAAAGGCAAAGCCTGCGCTGACACCGCCCATGGTCGGGTCGGTCAGCACGCTGATGTAGGGCAGGCCTTTTTTGGCCAAGCGCGTGAGTGAGGCATTGGTTTTGGCCATCTGCATCAATGACAGCAGCCCCTCCTGCATGCGCGCGCCACCGGTGGCGGTGAAGCAGATGAAGGGCACTTTTTGCTCGATGGCCGCCTCGACACCGCGCACAAAGCGCTCGCCCACCACCGAGCCCATGCTGCCGCCCATGAAGTCAAACTCGAAACATGCTGCAATGAGGCTGATGCTATGCACCGCACCGCCCATCACAATCAGCGCGTCGGTCTCGCCGGTGTTTTCCATCGCTTCTTTCAGGCGCTCGGGGTACTTGCGGCTGTCTTTGAATTTCAGGGGATCAACCGGCAGCACTTCCTGCCCGATTTCATAGCGGCCTTCGTTGTCCAGAAAGACGTTCAAACGCGCCCGCGCGCCAATGCGATGGTGGTGGCTGCAGGTAGGGCAGACGTTCTGGTTTTGCTCCAGATCGGTTTTGTAGAGCACGGCCTCACAACTCGGGCATTTGATCCAAAGCCCTTCGGGCACACTGCGCCGGTCAGCCGGATCAGTGTGTTGAATTTTGGAAGGTAGTAATTTTTCTAACCAGGACATGAGAAGCTCCTCTTCAACTGAATTATGAATCCAAAGCAGTTCGGATATCACGCAGGAATACCTGAACGACGGGCACGACCTTGTCGCGGGGCTGGTCGGCAATGATCTGAATGACTTTGGTGCCAATGACTACTGCATCGGCCACTTTGCCAATCGCCTTGGCGGTGGCGGCATCGCGAATGCCAAATCCCACACCCACCGGCACGTTTACAAACTGGCGGATGCGCGGCAGCATGG
>JANOTE010000629.1:0-11337 GCA_031416195.1 Rhodoferax sp. | reverse complement strand
AGTGAGCCGGCATTGAACAGCGTGGGCGTGCTGGACATGAAATCAAAGCTCGACAGCACCTCGTAAAACTCGATGGCGCGCGCCTCGCGGTCGATCTCATTCAGTGACAGGCCCATCGCGACGCGCATGAAAAATGCCTGGGGCAGTTCAATCCGAGACTTTCCGACGTGCAAAAAGTAGCGGTCATACAGTGTTTGCAGACCCAGGTAATCAAACTGCAAGTCGCGCTCAGCCTTCAGCGCGCCACCCAGACGTCTCAAGTCAAACTGGAGCAGCTACTCGTCCAGCAACTCGTTCTGGACGCCTTTCTTGATGAATTGCGGAAAGTAATCGGTGTAGGCTTGACCCATGTCGGACTGGCTGACTTCCTTGCCCAGCACCTCTTTGGTGATGGTGTGGAACAGCAAGCGCGCGGTGACATAGGTGTAATCGGGGTCTTTTTCGATCAGCGTGCGCGCCGCCAATACGGACGCTTTGTAGACCTCGTCCATCGGCACGCCGTCGTACAGGTTGCGCAAGGTTTCTGCCATGATGGGCTCGGGGCTCACATCAGCGCCCAGCCCCGCGCAGGCTGCTTCAATCAGGCGTTTGATGTGTCCCAGGTCAAGCACCACCCGGCGGCCCTGGTCAATGGCATGCAGTTGGGGTGATTGGGGCACGTTCTGTGTGATCTTCTTGGCGCGCTCCTGCGCCCGCTTCTCGCGGTACAGCACATAGGCCCGGGCGATTTCGTGATGCCCGCCGCGCATCAAGCCCAACTCCACTTGATCTTGCACGTCTTCAATATGGAAGGTGCCGCCAGCTGGCCGCGACCGCATCAAGGCGCGAATCACTGCCTGAGTCAGGCCATCCACCATTTCCCGCACACTGGCCGAAGCCGCACCCTGTGTTCCATGCACAGCTAGGAAGGCCTTCATCATGGCCACCGCAATTTTGGCGGGCGTAAACGGCACCACAGCGCCGTTGCGCCGGATGATCTGGTAGTGGTTGAGCGGGCTTAAGCTTGACTCAGGGCTGGCGTTGGCAATATCCATTGCCGTCACATCCTGACGGGCTGAAACAGTGGCAAAGGACGAGGGGTACACGGGGGACAGGGTGGAGGCAGTCTGCATAGGAGTCGTCGTGGGTTGATTTCTGGAAGGGATAGTCAGCTTCAATGGGTAGTTCTGATGTTTTTATGCGTGTTTTTCTGTCTATCGGATTGTGCTTCTGCAGCGGGTCATGTCGGTGTAAATGAGCAGTCAATTTCGTTGCATCAGCATCACATCGTACGGACCCTGATCGAAAAAATGCCGTCAGATCGAGCAGCAACAACACGCTATATATGGGGTCTAAACACAGCGCAAGGCACTACCCGTAGTGTACCGGGTTGCACCTGTCCGATTTTGAAGGAGGTCAATAATTTGTCGATTCAGGTGTGACGGTCAAGCCCGCCGGGGCGTTCTCGGCACATTCGTCCCGCAAGGCGCATGCCCCCATGCTGGACTGCTTCAAAGAAGGCACCAGCCCGGTTCAAACACGATGGTTGAGGAGGCTTGCCGCAGTGCGTTGTGGCATGTTGGTTGTTGTATTTGGTAACAACGACTTACGGAAAATACGCGGTATCCCAGCCCAACGTCCTGATGAGCCGGGGCCAATCGAAGCCTGCGCCAGGGTCTGATTTGCGACCGGGTGCAATGTGCTCATGCCCCGCAATGTGGGTTGGCGAATACCGCTGCCCGATCGCTGCGCACAAAGCTGCGAGGCTCTCGTACTGTGCCGCCTCAAACACATCCCCCTCCAGGCCTTCGAGCTCGATGCCAATGGAGTAGTCGTTGCAATTGTCGCGGCCTTCGTAGCTTGATTTTCCCGCGTGCCAGGCGCGCTGGTCGGTGCCGACAAATTGCCACAGCTCGCCATTGCGGCGAATGTAGAAATGTGCGGAAACCTGTGTGTTTTTGATCTGCTGAAAATAGGGGTGCGCCTCCCAGTCGAGCTGGTTGGTAAACAGCTGCTGCACTTCATCGCCGCCATACTGCCCTGGTGGCAAACTGATGGAGTGAAGCACGATCAAGTCGATACGTGCGCCTTCGGGGCGGACGCCAAAATTGGGGGATTTCAGGTGATGGGCAAAGCCGTACCAGCCGTCCAGCCACAGAGCTGCCGTCAGCGTGGACTCACCCCGGCTCGTCATGGGCATCAGTGGCAGGCGAGATATCGATGTTCAACCGGGCGATGCGATAGCGAATCTGGCGCAGACTCAAGCCCAGTCGTGTGGCCGCTGCCGTTCGGTTGTAGCCAGACTCCTGCAAAGCCTTCACCAATATTTGCCGTTCATGCTGATCCAGATGATCCTGCAAATCCTCCGGCAGGCCGTTTTCCAGTGTCGGTGCCTGGGCCAGCAGCCCGCGCCGCTGATGGGCCAGCGGTGTCGGCAAGGTATCGGGCTCGGTATCGGGGCCACTTTGGGCGTGCATCGGCGCAGGGCGGCTGCTCTCGTGGACGCGATCCACTTTGAGCTCATTGCCTTCACTCAGGGCCACGGCGCGGTGCAGCAAGTTTTCCAGCTCCCGCACATTGCCGCGCAGGGGCTCCAAAGCAAGCTGTTCGAGCATTTGCGTCGATAGCACCGGCTCGCTGATTCCGGCTTCAAGCGAGATGCGTTTGAGCAAGGCCTTGCACAGTGCAGGCAGGTCGCCCAAGCGCTCGCGCAGTGGTGGAATCACAATTTCAATGACGTTCAGGCGATAGTAAAGATCCTGACGGAACCGTCCCTTTTGCACCTCTGCCCCCAAGTCTTTGTGGGTCGCACTGACAATGCGGACGTTGACTGGTTCTTCCTGGATGGCACCGACCGGGCGCACGCTGCGCTCCTGAATCGCCCGCAGCAGTTTGGATTGCATGGGCAGTGGCAAATCACCGATCTCGTCGAGGAACAGTGTCCCGCCTGAGGCCGCCTGGAAGAACCCAATCCGATCCTGTGCCGCTCCGGTAAAAGCGCCTTTTTTGGAGCCGAAGAATTCCGATTCGAGCAGGTTCTCGGGGATGGCGCTACAGTTCACGGCGATAAAGGCACCGCTTGAGCGATGGCTGTTGGCGTGCAGCGCGGTGGCTGCCAGCTCCTTGCCAGTACCGGACTCGCCGCGTACCAGCACCGGTGCCATGCTCTTCGCGACCCGGGCGATGCGTTCGCGCACACTGCTCATGCCATCAGACTCGCCCACCAAGCGTGCCAATGCGACAGAACCGGAGGGCAAGGCACTTCTGCCGTTGCTGCCTGATGCGCGGCGGGCGTTCTCCCGCTCTGACGTGGCGGTTTCGGGGGCCACAGTGGCATTGGCAGACTGCTGGGCATCTTTCAGCGCCTGATTGATGTCCAGCACCGCCGAAGCGATGACGGTACGAAACTGCTTGAGATCGACCGGCTTGGTGAGGTAGTCGAACGCACCGGCCTTGAGCGACTCGACTGCATTTTCAGCCGATCCATAAGCCGTGATCACCACACAGCGCTCGGAGCGCTGTTCGGCCTTGATGCGTTGCAGCAGCTCCAGCCCCAGGCCGTCGGGCAGACGCATGTCGGTGATGACGACATCAAAGTGGCGCTCGGTGAGGTATTGCCAGGCTTCTTTGACACTGCCTGCTGCTTCCACGCGAAAGCCTTCGCGCAGCAGGGTCAGCTCGTAAAGCGTGCGCAGATCGGGCTCGTCATCGACCACCAGAATGCGGGTATTGCTTTGCGAGCTGCTTGAAGTGGCGGTGGCAACCATGGTTTGTGCCTGATTTTGTCAGATCGTAGCCGCTATTGGGGCGGCGTTCAGTACCCGATCACCCGCGCGTGCCGTGCGAAAGCTGATGAAAAACTCGTTGCCTGCGCGTAGGCCCTGCGGCGTGCTGCGTTCATTTCGTCGGTAAATAATGGTGGCACCATGGCCATCGCAAAGCTCCCGGCAAATGTAGAGACCCAAGCCGCTGGAGCGGCTTTCGGACGAGAAGAATGGTTCAAACAAATGTCGCTCCACTGACGGCTCCAGCGGTGGGCTGTCGCTCCAGACGTACACAGCGGCCTGCGCGCTCACAGCAGCGCCAGCATCAGTATTCATGCCGACACTTCGCTCGGTGCCAAGCTGAATCGATCCAGCTTGGCCACTGGCGTAGCGCAGCGCGTTGTCCAGCAAATTGATCAGCACGCGGCGAAGGTGCTCGGGCTCAAACGCTACCTGGGTTTGCGTCGCTCCCGGATTGAAGCTGAGCTTTTCGGCAGTGCGCGTTTGTGCCGCCCAGTCCCGGCCAATACGCTCGGTAGCTTCCACCAGCGCCAACGATGGCGTAGCCGCAGCACTGTCGCGCGACTGCACATGAGCGATGTTGAGCACTTCCTCCACAATCTTGCCCAGCCGATTGGCGTTTTGCGCAATCATTTGCGTCAGCTGCCTGAGTTTGGGGTCTGTGACATCTTCATCCAGCAAGGCGTTGGCTTGCGATATGGCGGCCAGTGGATTGCGAATCTCATGCGCTACGGCGGCTGACATGCGCCCCATGCTGGCCAGTTTGTCGGCGCGGGTGCGGGCCTCCATCTCGCGCTGATCCTGCAAAAACATGACGCAAAGGCTTTCATCCTCTGTGGTGTGGCGGGTGGTCATGCGCGTACGCAAGCGCAGGCGGCGCAGGCCCTGCCCACTGTGGTGAATCGTGACATCGCTGCGGCGCAAGTCCACCTTCATGAAGCTTTTGCGAGCCAGCTCGTCCAGCTCAGTCCAGGCGACCTCGGAGGCCAGCTGGAAGGTCGCCTCGCGCAGGGCGCGCTCGCAACCCAGGAGTTGGCGCGCCGCCGGGTTGGCCGCTCTGACCAAACCGTTGGCATCGACCACCATGATGCCATCTGTCAACGACTCGATTACCAGCTCATTGACTTGCCGCTGCACCTGAACCGCGCGTTGGCTCAAGCGCGCGCGCTCTTCTTCCTGTGCCAGCCGCGTTGACAGTTGATTGGCCAAAAAGGCGATGACGAAGAGTCCAGCCCCGGTCAATGCCGATTGAACAAAGTGAGGTGTGGATTCGCCAAAGACATACAGTGCCAGCCAGGTTGAATGCCCCAGCAGGATGAGGGTGGCTGCTGCGGCAGTTCCCGTCGCCAGGAAAAGTGAGCCCAGCACAGAGGCCAACAGTACCGGCAACGCCAGCAGCGGGGCGTAATTGATGCCACTACCTTGCACGATTTGCAGGGCAGAAAAAACAGCGACATCGATCCCGATGGTCAACACCCAGCCCGGCAAAGAACGGCGATCCAGCTGGCGCGGCGCGGCGTAGAAACGCACCGCAATGGCAATGGCAAGGTAACCACCGCAAATGTAGAGCAGCCAAAGGTTATTCGATTGGCCCAATGCCCAGAGGGTTGCCTGCAACAGCACCAACATCAAACCCAGGGTAACGCGCGCGGTCATGAAGCCGCGCCAAAGGCGCACGAATTCGCTGGGACTTTGGTCGTTGGTGGCTGGTTGCAACGCAGGTTGCTCTGCCTGCGCTGGGTTGGCTGCAAACCAGGTGCGCGGCTCGGGCAACTCAGCCATTCATGGCTCCGCCTGGCGCTGATGCTCCAGGCTGCAATAGCTGCCCTTTTTGCCTTCGATGGCATCAGGCCGGGGTAGGTGAACCTCGCAGACGTGGCATCGAACCATGTCAAGCGCTGGCAGGTCGGGGTTGACCGGCACCTTGGCGCTTTTTTGGGCTTTGTCGGTGCCGCGCCGGCTTGTCTTGAAGAACCATATTGCTGCCAACACGGCCAGCAGAATCACCGCAATTTTCATGGCGCGCGTCCCAGCATGATTTCCATCACAAAGCGTGAACCGACGTAGGACAGCAGCAGCAGGCCAGCCCCGGCATACAGCACCCGTCCAGCGGTGCGCCCGCGCCAGCCGTAGTGCCAGCGCCCCAATAGCAGCACGGCAAAAGCCAGCCAGGACAGCACCGAGAAGACCGTCTTGTGATCCCAGCGCCACACCGTACGGGCACCATAGAGTTGCTCCGCAAACAGCATGACCACCAGCAGCGTGGCCGACAGCAGAGCGAAGCCAGCCGCCACAAAGCTGTAGGTCAGGCGCTCCATCGTCAGCAGTGGGATGCCGCCTTGCAGGTCGCCACCCGAGCGAAAATTGGCTTCGGTGCGCGACAGGAGCCAGCCGTGTACCACCGCCACGCCAAACATGCCGTACGACGCAATCCCCAGTGCCCAATGCAACGGCAACCAGAACGATGCCTTGGGACCGAGCAGATTACCGGGGAACACCCACTGCAGCAGCACGGCAGCGGCAGCCAGACCGCTGAATGCCCACGGCGTTTTCAGTTGGGGATAGACCCGGCTCTCCACCGCGTAGACCAGCACCGCCAGCCAGACCGTGACGCTCAGGGCGGCTGCAAAGCCAAAGCGCGGCTCGGTGCCGAACAGCTCCCAGCCGAGGGTTAATGCATGCAGCAGCCAAGCGACCACGAGCACCGAGCGGGCAACCAAGGGGCTGAATTTGCGTGCCGACGTTGCCAGCAAGCCATAGGCCAGCGCAGCACTGATCGTGACCGCGGCACTGGCAGGATGGGCACTGAGTAAAATCATGGTGAGAGTTTAGCGTTTTGCGCTCAAGTCCCAACCCGTCATCCCGCCCCTACTTCGGCGACCCTTTACCCACCCTCCATTGGGACATTCACGTATGGCTTCTGCCCTGTCAGACAAACTCTCTCGCCTGGTCAAAGGAATGCGCGGCCAAGCCCGCATCACCGAGGCCAATGTGGCGGACATGCTGCGTGAAGTCCGCATGGCGCTGCTTGAGGCGGACGTAGCCCTGCCCGTGGTGCGCGACTTTATCGCCCGCGTGAAAGACAAGGCACTGGGCCAGGAGGTGCTGGGCTCGCTGCAACCTGGCCAAGTGCTGGTGAGCATTGTCAGTAAAGAGCTCGCCGCGACGATGGGGGAGGGTGTCAGCGACATCAACCTGGCTGCGCAGCCGCCGGCCGTGATCCTGATGGCTGGATTGCAAGGGGCAGGCAAGACCACCACCACTGCCAAGCTGGCCAAGCACCTGATTGAAAAGCGCAAGAAGAAGGTGCTGACGGTTTCGGGCGACGTGTATCGCCCCGCCGCCATTGAGCAGCTCAAGGCAGTGACGGCGCAAGTCGGTGCTGAGTGGTTCCCCAGCACGCCGGATCAAAAACCGGTCGCCATCGGCCTGGCGGCGCTGGACTACGCCCGCAAGCATTACTTTGACGTGCTGCTGGTGGACACGGCGGGCCGCCTGGCGATTGACGAGGCTTTGATGCAGGAGATCAAAGACCTGCACGCCGCATTGAACCCGGTCGAGACCCTGTTCGTGGTCGATGCGATGCAGGGTCAGGACGCGATCAACACCGCCAAGGCCTTTAAGGATGCATTGCCGCTGACTGGCATCATCCTGACCAAGACCGACGGTGACTCACGCGGCGGTGCAGCCCTGTCGGTGCGGCAAATTACTGGGGCACCGATCAAGTTTGCTGGCACCAGCGAAAAGATGGACGGTCTCGAAGTGTTTGATGCCGAGCGCCACGCGGGCCGTATTCTGGGCATGGGCGACATCCTGGCGCTGGTCGAGCAGGTCACGGCCGGTGTGGACATGGAAGCCGCTCAAAAGCTGGCGGCCAAAGTCAAAAGCGGTGTGGGCTTCGATTTGAACGATTTTCTGAGCCAAATTCAGCAGATGAAACAGATGGGTGGCTTGAGCAGCCTGCTGGACAAGTTGCCTGCGGCGATGGCGGCCAAAGCCGGCCAGGTGGACATGAACCGCGCCGAGAAAGACATCAAACGCAAGGAGGGCATCATCCACAGCATGACCCCACTGGAGCGGCGCAAGCCCGAGTTGATCAAGGCCACCCGCAAGCGCCGCATCGCTGCGGGCGCGGGCGTTCACGTGCAGGAGGTGAACCGCATGCTCAAGGAGTTTGAGCAGATGCAGGACATGATGAAGAAGATGAAGGGTGCCGGCATGATGAAGATGATGAAGCGCATGGGGGGCATGAAGGGCATGCCCAAAATGCCGTTTTAGTGCGCCGCTAATTCCGCTTTCAGCACCACCTCGCCGCGCAGCGAGTAGGTGCGCGTCTCGGTGATCGCCACGTCCACCAGTTGCCCAATCAAATGCCCAGCCCCGGCGAAATTCACCGCGCGGTTGCATTCGGTGCGGCCCATCAGTTCGTGGCTGTCGCGTTTGGAGACACCCTCGACCAAAATCCGCTGCACCGTGCCTAAGCGGCTTTCGCTGATGCGCTTCATGTTGCCGTCAATCACACTTTGAAGATGCTGCAGGCGTCTGAGTTTGACCTCATGCGGCGTGTCGTCTGGCAGGTTGGCAGCGGGGGTGCCGGGGCGCGGGCTGAAGATGAAGCTGAAGGAGTTGTCAAAGCCTACATCGTCAATCAGTTTCATCATCTTCGCAAAGTCTTCCGCGGTCTCGCCGGGGAAGCCGACGATGAAGTCGCTGCTGATGGCCATATCGGGGCGAATCGCGCGCAGCTTGCGGATGGTGCTCTTGTATTCCATAGCGGTGTAGCCGCGCTTCATGGCCATCAAAATGCGATCCGAGCCGTGCTGCACGGGCAGGTGCAGGTGGCTGGCCAATTTGGGGATTTTGTCGTAAGCGGCGATCAACGACGGTGTGAACTCGTTGGGGTGGCTGGTGGTGTAGCGAACGCGCTCAATGCCCGGGATGTCGGCCACGTACTCCAGCAGGGTGGCGAAATCGGCCAAGTCGGCGCTGATTGAAGACCCACTGGCGATCATCGGTGCCCGGTAGGCGTTGACGTTTTGGCCCAGCAGCGTCACCTCTTTCACGCCCTGGTCGGCCAAGCCCGCCACCTCCATCAGCACGTCTTCAAACGGACGGCTCACCTCTTCGCCGCGCGTGTAGGGCACCACGCAGTAGCTGCAATATTTGGAGCAGCCTTCCATGATGCTGACGAAAGCCGTGGCACCTTCCACACGCGCGGGCGGCAGGTGGTCAAACTTTTCGATCTCGGGAAAGCTGATGTCCACCTGCGAACGGTTTTGCGCGGCGCGCTGGTTCAAAAGCTGGGGCAGGCGGTGCAAGGTCTGCGGGCCAAACACGATGTCCACATAAGGCGCGCGTTCAATGATGGCGGCACCCTCCTGGCTGGCCACACAACCGCCCACGCCGATCAGCACGCCCTTTTTCTTCAGGTGTTTGACGCGGCCCAGGTCGGAAAAAACCTTCTCTTGCGCCTTTTCGCGCACCGAGCAGGTGTTGAAGAGAATCAAGTCAGCCTGCTCGATGTCCTGCGTTTGGTCGTAGCCCTGCGCGGCATGCAGTACGTCAGCCATCTTGTCCGAGTCATACTCGTTCATTTGGCAGCCGAAGGTTTTGATGAAGACTTTTTTGGACATGTTGGCAAATAAATTGCGCTAATAAATATAGCGTGTTGTGCAATGTATACGGGAGCTAGGTCGATATTTAATTCTTAATTCTGTTCAAAATGCCAGTTTTAAACCCGAAATTTTTCAAATGTACTACATTTGTAGTAATTTTAGAAATGATTGGCAAATACTGATTGCAGGGCAACCCAGTGCCGTGCGCTAAGGCCTTACTTGAAGTACGGGTTGGACTTCGGCGGTGTTGACTCGAACAGCACATTGGTGGTCGGCTCCATCCCCGCGCGTTCCTGGCGCGCCTCCAGGTTGTTCAAAATCCACACCTGATGCACGGCACCCTGGGTATCACGGGTGTAATTCACGAGCACTTTTTGCCCGACCATTTGGCCCGACATCACCAGCATATTGTTGACACCCCGGATGCGCGAACCGGGCGAGAGCCGCTCTGCCGCGCCGTTGATCAGGATGCTGTACCCGGCTTGCACTTCCATCACGCCGCGCTTGGCCTCTGCGGGAAAGGGCCGTACAGCGGATTGCGCCAGTGTCGTAGCGGGCAAGCTCACCAGAGCACCCACGCAGATGACGAGCAACGCCAACAGGATTCGATGTGGGAGCCAGCGTGACAGTGAGGGCAAGCAGCGGTTCATGGTGTGTGTCCAGAGGCTGAAAACTTCGATTGTAGAGGTGCCAGCCCTCAAAAACCTGTCTCTGGTGTGTCGTGTTACCTTGTCGTCCTTCAACGAAAATCTAGGTAACTTATTCCACACAAACTCGATGATGACCTCCATCCTCAGCTTTCCCCGCAGCGTGTTCCGCGAAGACCACGAAGCCTATCGCGACAATGTGCGCCGCTTCATTGACCGTGAGTGCAAACCGCGTCAGGCTGAATGGGACACTGTGGGCCGGGTTGACCGACAGACGTGGCTGAAGGCTGGCCGTGAAGGCTTGCTGTGTACCGCGATGTCGGAAAAGTGGGGCGGCGCGGGTGGTGACTTCGGCCATTGTGCCGTGCTGATTGAGGAGATTGCCACCTCCGGCATCAGCGGGCCAGGGTTCTATTTGCACTCCGACATCATTGCTCCATACATCGAGCGCCTGGGCACCGAGGCGCAGAAGCACCAGTGGCTGCCCAAGTGCGCCAGCGGTGAAGTGATTCTGGCCATCGCCATGAGCGAGCCCGGCGCGGGCAGCGACTTGAAGGCGATTCGCACAACGGCGCTGCGTGAGGGGGATGAGTACGTGATCAATGGCTCGAAGACCTTCATCTCCAACGGCCTCAATTGCGATCTCGTGGTGCTGGTCGTTAAAACCAACCCGGAGTTGGGTGCGAAAGGCACGTCACTGATCTTGGTCGAGGCAGATCGACCTGGTTTTCGTAAAGGCCGCAAGCTCGAAAAAATGGGGCAAGAAGCGGCAGACACTGCCGAGCTATTTTTTGACAACGTGCGCGTGCCGGTGAGCAATCTGCTGGGCGAGGAGGGGCTGGGCTTCAAGTATTTGATGAGCGAGCTAGCGCAAGAGCGCTTTATCATCGCCATCAGCGCCGCCGCCAAACTGGAGGCGATGCTGGCCGAGACGATTCGCTACACCAAGGAGAGGATGGTGTTTGGCAAGCCCGTGTTTGATTTTCAAAACACGAAGTTCAAGCTAGCAGAAATCAAAGCGCGTGCGACGGCAATGCGGATGATGGTCGATCAATACCTGGCCGAGCATTTGCGCCGCAAACTAACATTGGAAGAAGCCGCCATCGCCAAACTGTATTGCACCGAAGAGCTGGGCAAGTCTTTGGACGAACTGCTACAACTTTATGGCGGCTATGGCCACATGATGGAGTACCCGATTTGCCGTGCCTACGTCGATTCGCGCGTGAACCGAATCTACGGCGGCACCAGCGAAGTCATGAAAGAGCTTATCTCGCGAGGGCTTTAAAGTGACGCGAAATTAATTGGGGTCAG
>JANOTE010000628.1:0-9071 GCA_031416195.1 Rhodoferax sp. | reverse complement strand
AATCGTCGTCTTCGACTCTTGCATCATGGTCACGCTGTCGTAGCCGTAAGTGGTTGCGGTGTTGATCGCCTCGCCACGAACCACCGGTGCCGCGCCGTTCGGATAGAAGGCCAGCATGTCCGCACCTTGCCAGCGACCCGAGAAGTGGAAGGGCATGAAGACCGTGTCTGGCCCGACGCGCTCGGTAACCAGCGCCTGCACGTTCAGGCGCGCACCCGTCGGTGATGACACCCACGCCCGCTCGCCGTTGCGAATGCCTTTCGCGGATGCGACTGCCGGGTTGATCTCGACAAACATCTCTTGCTGCAACTCCGCCAACCACGGGTTGGAACGCGTCTCTTCGCCGCCGCCTTCATATTCGACCAAGCGACCTGAGGTCAGCACAAACGGGAACTTCTCATGTACTTTATCGGCGATGTTCTTGGCCTGGATCGACTTGTACAACGTGGGCATGCGCCAAAAGGCCTTCTTGTCGTCATGCGTCGGGTACTTGGCTTGCAGGTCGGCCCGGTTGCCATACAGTGGCTCGCGGTGCTGCGGAATGGAATCAGGGAAGTTCCACACCGTCGCGCGCGCCTTGGCGTTGCCAAACGGATGCACACCGTGTACTTGCATGCACACCCGTTGGATGCCGCCCGACATGTCAGTTTTCCAGTTTTTGCCCTCTGCCGCTTTTTTCTCAACTTCCGTCAAATCGTCCCACCAACCGAGTTTTTTCAGTAGGATGTGGTCGAACTCCGGGTAGCCGGTGGTGATATCTGCGCCTTTGGAATGGGAGCCATCCTCAGCCAGCAGGGTCTTGCCTTCGCGCTCCACACCGAAGTTTGCGCGGAAGTTGCCACCGCCCTCCATCACATGTTTGGAGGTGTCGTACAGGTTAGGCGAACCGGGATGCTTGAGCGCAGGTGTGCCGTAGCAAGGCCATGGCAATCCGAAATAGTCGCCAGTTGTGTCGTAACCCGTTTCTTTGTCTTTGCCGCCTTTGGACTTGAGCGTTTTGACGTCAAACATGTGCATATTGCGCATGTGGGCCTTCAAGCGCTCGGGGCTTTGCCCGGTGTAGCCAATCGTCCACAACGAGCCGTTAATCTCACGCAGGATGTCCTCGGGCACGGGCTCGTCCATGCCTTTGACTTTTTGCATCTTGTAATTTTTCACCAGTTCTTTGCCAAAGCCCAGCTTCTCTGCAAATTGGTACATCAGCATATGGTCCGAGCGGCTCTCCCACAGCGGTTCAATGACCTTTTCGCGCCACTGAATCGAACGGTTTGAAGCGGTGACCGAGCCCGAGGTTTCAAACTGTGTCGCCGCTGGCAGCAGATACACCGAGCGATTCGGATTTTGATCTTCTGCTTTTCCAGGCATGGCGGCCATGGCGGCAGTGGCGGAAGGGTAGGGATCTACCACCACCAGCAAAACGAGTTTGTCCATCGCCCGCTTCATCTCCAAACCTCGGGGTTGGGAGTTCGGCGCATGGCCCCAGAAGACGACACCGCGCAGATTGGAGTCCTGGTCGATCAGCTCATTTTTCTCCAGTACGCCATCGATCCAGCGCGACACCGTGATGCCGGGCTTGCCCATCATCGCAGGGCTGGCATAGCGGCCTTTGATCCACTCAAAGTCAACACCCCAAGCCTTCGCGAAATGCTTCCACGAACCTTCGACCAACCCGTAATAGCCAGGCAGCGAATCAGGATTCGGGCCCACATCGGTTGCGCCTTGCACGTTGTCGTGGCCACGGAAGATGTTCGCGCCACCGCCCGATTTGCCGATGTTGCCCAGCGCACTGCAAGATGCACGAAGCCCGCACAATGGCGTTGCCAGTGGTGTGCTGGGTTTGACCCATGCACCAGACGATCGTGCCAGGGCGGCTCTCGTTGAGCATCGTCGCCACTTTGAGCACTTGCGCCTCTTTCACGCCGCAGGCTTCTTCCACCTTCTCGGGTGTCCACTTGGCCATGATGTCTTCTTTGACTTTTTCCATGCCAAAGACGCGGTCGTTGATGTATTGCTTGTCTTCCCAGCCGTTTTTGAAGATGTGATACAGCAAGCCGAACAAGAATGGAATGTCTGAGCCTGAACGGATGCGCACAAATTCATCCGCCTTGGCCGCTGTGCGGGTGAAGCGCGGATCGACCACGATCATCTTGCAGCCGGTTTCCTTCGCGTGCAGCATGTGGACCATGCTGACGGGGTGCGCCTCTGCGGCATTGGAGCCGATGTACATCGCCACCTTGGCGTTTTGCATGTCGTTGTACGAGTTTGTCATCGCCCCGTAGCCCCAGGTGTTGGCAACCCCAGCCACCGTCGTGGAATGGCAAATGCGCGCCTGGTGGTCGCAGTTGTTGCTGCCCCAGAAGCTGACAAACTTGCGCATCAGATACGCCTGCTCGTTATTGTGTTTGGAAGAGCCTATCCAGTAGACAGAATCGGGCCCGCTGGCTTTGCGCAGATCCATCATCTTGGTCGTGATCTCGTCAAGCGCCGTGTCCCAACTGATGCGCTCGTACTTGCCATTGACCAGCTTCATTGGGTAACGCAGGCGGTATTCGCCATGACCATGCTCACGCAGCGCCGCACCTTTGGCGCAATAGCCGCCCAGGTTGATGGGGGAATCAAACACCGGCTCTTGGCGCACCCAAACTCCGTTTTCAACAATCGCATCGACCGCGCAACCCACCGAACAGTGCGTACACACCGTGCGTTTGACTTCAATCTTGCCCCCGCCCAGCGCTGCTTTGCCATCAGCCGCATTGGCTTTTTTGACGAGTGTCAATTGGGTGGCGGCAATGCCGACACCCACACCCAGGCCTGAGCGACGCAGAAAAGTACGCCTGTCCAAGGTGGGTAGCGCAGTAGACAGCCCGCGGCGCAGGCTGTGTACAAAGGGGGACGCACCTGAATTTGAAGCGCCGCGTGAGGCACCAGACTTTTTAGTCAACAACATGGAAATCTCCTAACAAACCAGCTAAATGAGCGCATGAATCGAACGCATGAATCGAACGCAAGAATTGAGTGCATGAACTGAATCGGTGGGCTGTTAAATCAGCGTGCTTTTGTAATACTGCTTGACGTGCTCGGACAGCGTGTAACCACCGCCTTTGAGTGGTGCAGCTTTAGCAGGAGCTGCTGGGCTGCTGTCCGTGACAATGGCTGGGAGCATGGTGGCGGCTACGGCAACAGCACCGATGCCGGTCGCACCTGCGAACAGCCTGCGCCGGGACAGCGGGCCGCTGGCCTTCGCGCCGGAGGCATCATTTTGAACTTGTAAGGCGGAATGTTTCATACTCTATTTTTCCTTTTCCAACATCATCACAACGGATGACACAGCGCGACTGAACGGTAACTTAATGTACTCCAACGGCACGAATGCAAACCTAGGGTAAGCACTGTCGGCGGCAGTCTGAGTCGGGCTTTAAACCAGCATGTCAAAGCCCTGCGTTTCAACACTGACAAACGAACGGGTAAACCCTGAAAGCGCTGCGTAGAAGCGAGCCTTTGGGTTCACATCCAGCGCATCGCACAGCCGCGACACCCATGGCTGCATATGATCACTAAAAAACTGACGCTGGGCTGTCAAATTGGCCACTGCCACATCTTCAGACGCAATCAGATAGCGCATGACCTCGCACAAATAGGCGACGTGGTCTTCGGTCTCGCTCATCGCATCATCACGCGCCAGCCCGAGCCGTGCCAAGTCTGTGCGCAGGAGTGCCAGCGGTTTCTCATTTAAGAAGCCGCTCAGGTAATGGGAGCCAAATAAATAAATTTCAGGCTTGCCTACGCCACCGAATAAAGCGTTGTATTCAGATTGAATCGCGCCATCCGTCATGCCGCGTGCCACCGCAACAACCTCGCGCCAAGGCTCTTGCAAAAACCCGCCTGCTGCAGGTGCCTCGGTGGCCGCAACCCGCAGCTGGGCCAGCACGTCGGTCGTGGGCGGCGCGTAGTAGAGCGCGGCCAGCAGGCCATACAGCTCGGCACGGGCGGTTTCTTCGTCAAGGGCAGAGGACAAATGAGGAGACAGGTGCGGGGACGGCTGTGGGACGCTGGTCATGGATTCAACATTCAGAGATCAGTAATCTTGGCTTCGTTCTGGCTGGAGTAGATGTCAATCACCCGGCAATCGCCACACATCTTGAGCCGCTCCAGCGCTTCGCCTTGGAACATACTGTGGCCCGCCAGTTTGCCAAGCATCGCCTCTATCGCCTTAAAAGTGCCAAACGGCTTGCTGCAGCGCACGCAGGCGTAGGGCTTTGCCTCGTTAAGCACGCGCGCCTCTTTGCGCTCGGGGGTCAGCAGCAAACGCGGTATCAGGGTGATCGCGTTCTCGGGGCAGGTGGACGCACACAAGCCGCATTGCACGCAGTTTTTCTCGATGAACTTGAGCTGCGGCATCAAAGCGTTGTCTTGCAGCGCGCTGGCCGGGCAGGCGCTGACGCAGCTTAGGCACAGCGTGCAGGAGTCTTTGTTGATTTGCAGGGTGCCGAAAGGTGCGGCGGCAGGCAGCGCCAATTGCTCCAACTTTCGCGGTGCCTGCTCCAGCAGATAGTCAAGCGCCAGATCCAGCGTGGCGCGTTTATCGGCCTGCACGGCAAAGCTGGTGGCACGGCCTACGCATTGGGCGCTGGCGGCTTGTAGCGCCGCATCCAATGTCGTGATGGCCTGAGGATCAGACGCAGGGCCTGCCTCAATGATTTTGAAATGCTCGCCCATGTAGCCCAAGCCGTTCAAAATCGCCTGCGCCACGTCCATCTGCGCACGTACCGCATCGCGGTACTGCGGCGCTTCCTCGGCTGTCATCAGCACCCAGACTTGCGATGCGCCGTAGGCCTTGGCGGTGAGCCACACATCCAGCCCGATCGACGCGGTGTGCCACAAGGCGACTGGCAAGGCCCGCGCGGGCACGCCGCGAACGTTTTTGCGTAACTGCGCGGCACGCCCCAGCGCGTTGACTAATTGCGTGCCGCCCTCCTGGCTGTGCAGCAACACCGCAGCCTCTTTGCCGCCCGCACGGGCGTAGGTTTGCAGCAGCGTTTTGAGCTTGACACCCTGCTCGCTAGCGCGTGGGTACGCATAGCTGAGCGCGCCCGTTGGGCACACCGTGGTACACGCACCGCAGCCCACGCACAGGTTCGGGTTGACTTTGATTTGCTGGCGGCTCACTTCGCTGCTGATCGCCAATGCTGAACAAATGTCGATGCAAGCGTTGCAGCCGACTTGTTTGTTGCGGCTGTGCGCGCAGAGCTTTTGCTTGTACTGGAAGAACTTGGGCTTCTCGAACTCGCCCACCAACTCGCGTAGCTTCAGCAAGATTTGCGTTTCGCTCAAAGTCGTATGCGGCAGCCGGAAATAGCCTTGCGGCGGTGCGTGTTGGGTGAACGTGGCGACCTGATTCGATGCCGCACGTAGATCGAGAATCAAATCAAACTTCTCAGATTGACTTGACGGCTTGCGGCTGAAATCAATCGCCCCCGCCACGTTGCAAACCTTGACGCAATCGCGGTTGGACTTGCACAGCGCGCTGTCGATTTGGTAATCCAGCCCAATCGCGCCTTCAGGGCAAACGGCCAGACAGGCGTTGCAGCGGGTACACAAATCAAGGTCAATCGGGTTGTTGCGCGACCAGCTCAGGTCAAACGCGCCAAGCCAGCCGGTGAGCGATTCGATCTGACCACTGAGCACCGGGTAGCGCCGCTCCTGCGCGCCGCCCTGACTGCCAGGGCCTTGGACAAACACGGTGACGTCCAGCACATCGTCCAGCGCGGCGGCGTGGGCTTCAGCGGTATCCAGCGGGCCGATGATCAGTAAACGGCCCGCGCTTTTGAAGGTGACGGTGGGCACGGGCTCAGGGTCAGGCAAGCGGGCCATGGCCAGCAGCGCGGCGATTTTGGGCATGGCCTTGTCGGCATCTTTGCTCCAGCCACCGGTTTCGCGAATATTGACAAAGCGGATGGGCCGCTCTTGCGGCGCGGGAACGCCTTCAGTCTGCTCGGCCAACACCGTGAACAGGCGGCTTTCCTGCGTGCAGGCGACCACCAGGTCTTCACCGCTTGAAGCCGCATTGATCGCAGCTTTTTGAAACGCCCCGGCCTCACGGCGGCAAAGGGTGGTGTGAAGCGTCAGCGCTTCATGCAGCGCCTCGCCCAACGCCTTGACGTTCAGGGGCATGGTCTGGTTGCAGTCGCAAATCAGTGTCGTCGTCATTTTTTTCGGGGGCTTCCAGCGGGTGAGGAGATTGTGCGACGGATTCGGGCGAAGGGGTATCGGGAACATCCCGCGCAAGCTCTGCAACATCGACTGCCTGCTTTGCTTCGGGTTCTTTTTCCTCATCAAACAGATTCAGAAACTTCGCGCTCACCATCTTGCGCAACATGGCTTCGGGGATCGGGTCAGAAATCGAGTAATCGTCGATGTAAGTGTCCAGCCGGTCCATCACGTTGAAGTGCGGGTCGGTAAACAGCTTTTTCATCGCGGCGTTTTTCACGTCGGCCGCAACACCGCGCACCATGAAGGGCTTAAAGTCGGACGCGGGCGTGAGCTGCTGCGCATCGGCCAGCGTGGGCAACTCGGGGGCGGTAGCTTGCGCGACATCGGTCGTTTTCTCGACCGGGTTGGGGTTAGGTTGAACCGGTGTCGTCGCTGGCGGCGCAATCACAGGCTCGGCCAGCGCCTTGCCCTCTCGCACATCCTGCTTGCGCTGCGACCAACGGTTTAAAAAACCATCAGCCATCAATCCGCCTTGTTCTTTGCTTGACTTGTTGCGGGCGCTTCATGCCCAGGTGCCGCGCTGCCAAAGCTTTTGTCGGTGCTCACGGTGGCCGGGTTGCCGAAGCGATCCACCAGCGATTTGAAGCTCTCAGGCCGCTTTCGCCGCTTGACTTCCAGCACGTGATGCGCATCCACAAAAGCAACCAGCCAGTCAATCACGTCCGCAGGCGCGGGCACTTGCTCCACGGTTTCCTGCGCGTCGAGCCAACGCCCGGCATCGTGGTAGCTCAAAGTGACGATTTGCGGGATGGGAATGGGCTCATCGCCCAGCTTCGCCTCTTCCTCCATCCGCCACAACACAAACCAGCACGGTGCCGGCGTGGTGATGTTAAGGTAGTACCCTTCCGCATCCGTCTCCAGCAGCTCGACCTTAAACCCAGGGTGCAGCCAGCGTTCCTCCTCGTCATTCTTCAGCAACAAGCGCGGCGCAGTGCCAAAACTGGCATCGTCCTTCACCACCTCAGCCAACACCCAGCGCCAGGTCTGCCAGCGGCTGGCGCGCCCCAACACGCGCTCGCGGCGCATGACGACGGCAACTTCAAGGGTGGGGCGGGCGGTTTGCATGGGGAGGCTGATGGTAGCTGGAATCGGCCCAGGTCAAATTAAAGGGCATTTGGGCGAAAAATTAACTCTCAGGTTAATTTATAGCGTCAAAACGCCAAAAATCACTATTTTATGAATAAAATAGCCCTATAGCCCTCGTATTGTATGCATAAATAGCTATATATAATATAGCAAAATTATTACCACAGTAACTGCCGTGGTTATGGCACAGCTGCGCCGACGGTGCCATAGCGCTCCAACTCATTCGCGAAATAGGCGTACCAACAAAGGAGGCTGCGCGGCGAGCTGGCCAACACTACCGCAGGGCCATCACGTATTTTTCGAAATCGTGATCGACGGGAACTTCGACGAGAAATCCTTGTTTTTCGCCGCGATTGACACCGCCACTTGCCGCGCGACCGCTTTGTACAAAGCCGCCACGTCACCATCAGGGTCGGCCACCACGGTGGGCATGCCGCTATCGGCCTGCACACGGATTTGCATGGTCAGGGGCAGCGCACCGAGGTAATCCATCTTGTAATCTGCTGCCATCTTTTTGCCGCCATCAGCGCCAAAGATGTGCTCGATGTGGCCACAGTTGGTACAGACGTGTACCGCCATGTTTTCGACAATACCCAGAATCGGTACACCAACTTTCTCAAACATCTTGATGCCTTTTTTGGCGTCCAGAAGGGCGATATCTTGCGGCGTGGTGACGATCACAGCACCTGTCATGGGCACGCGCTGGCTCAATGTCAACTGGATGTCGCCGGTGCCGGGTGGCAGATCCACAATGAGATAGTCCAGGTCGCGCCAATTGGTTTGCCGCAGCAACTGCTCCAGCGCCTGGGTCGCCATCGGGCCGCGCCAGATCATGGCCTCATCCTGCGCTTCCAAAAAGCCGATGGACATCACCTGCACGCCGTAATTTTCCAGCGGATCCATGGTTTTGCCGTCGTCGCTCTCCGGGCGGCCTTCAATGCCCATCATCATTGGCAGGCTGGGGCCGTAGATGTCGGCATCGAGCAGGCCTACGCTGGCCCCTTCGGCTGCGAGGGCGAGCGCCAAATTAACCGCAGTGGTGCTCTTGCCCACGCCACCTTTGCCTGAGGCCACGGCCACGATGTTTTTTACCTTGGGCAGCAACTGCACACCGCGCTGCACCGAATGCGCCTGTACCTTGGTGAAGACGTTGACCGAGACGTTTTCCACCCCCGCCACGCCTTTGGCCGCCTGCACCAGCGCTTTGCGAAAGCCCGCAATCTGGCTCTTGGCGGGGTAGCCCAGCTCCACGTCAAACGCCACATCGCCGCCCGAAACGCTCACATTCTTGAGCGCTTTCGAGCTTACAAAATCTTTGCCCGTGTTCGGGTCGATCACCAACTTGAGCGCTTCCAAAAGCGCTGTTTCTGTCACTGCCATTGATTTCTCCTGTTGCCCAGCATTATCCATGCGCACACTTGCGGCTACTCAATTGACCCAATTGATATAATTACCCCCAATTGATGGAGTTCAAACATGCAACGTGAAGCCACTGCGATGACCGTGCGCCAGAACCTGGGTGAATTGCTCAACGAGGTGCAGTATCGGCACGATGAAGTCATCATTACCAAAGCTGGCAAGCCAGTGGCGGCGCTCGTTGATATGGCAACCTATGAGCGAATGCGGCGGAAAAACGATGGGGAATTTGAGCGATTGTGGGCTGAATTCTCCAAAGGTTTTGACGATTTGACCGAAGAGCAACAAATGGAGCTAGC
>JANOTE010000627.1:0-6346 GCA_031416195.1 Rhodoferax sp. | reverse complement strand
GTTGTTTTTGCCAGTTTTACTACATTTGTGGTTGAATTGGCGATCTGGGGCTTTAAATTTGCCAAAAACTCTTAAATTTAAGAAAAATACGGCTTTAGCTCCCGTATCATATGCACAACACGCTATTTATTGTATAGCATTTTGGGTTCTCGTGGGCTTGGCATTTGGGCTCGGTGCTGCCTACAAATCGTTTGCGTTGATTGCGCCTGCCGCTGCGGCGCTGTGGTGCGCAATGTTGCTCAGTGCCCAACGGTTTGAATGGCGATTCGCACTTCAAACTTCGCTTGGCATGTTCGCCAGCGTGCTGATCGGCGTCGGTTTTTTCGCGCTTTGGTTTGTGCTCGATCCCGACCCTGGCGCCGTATGGCGAGAGTTTGTGGTGGGCGAAAACGCAGGCAAGTTGGTCGACCGGCTGGGTTGGTGGCACGAGGCAATCTATGGCGGCGGCTCCAGTTTGTGGGCGATGAGTTTGGCTTACGTGGAGAACGCGGGCTTGCTGGCGTTTGTAGTCCCGGGGCTTGCCGTTGCGGGCATTGCAGCCGGGCTACAGCAAAGGCGCTTGGGCCAGTCGATCACGTTACCGCCTCACACCATCATCTTGCTAACTTGGCTGACGGTTTGGCTGATGGTGTTCAGCCTGCCCAGCCAGCGCTCGGCCCGCTATGTGATTCCGGCCATGCCCGCCTTGGCGATGCTGTTGGCCCTTTACTGGGATCGCATTGCGCGCGGCTGGTTTTTGGCATCAATGGGCTTGATCGGCATCGTGCTCTTGGTGTTGGGGCGTGTCGCGTGGGTCGCGCACGACCTGCGTATCGCGTCTGGCCTGGAGATGGTACTGGCATTGGCGACTGTTGCGGCAAGCGTGGTCACGCTGCTGTGCGGCATTGCCAAACCTGCCTGGACGCGCGCCTGCACCGTGGCTGCCAGTCTGCTGGTGTTCGCCAGTTTTAATCTTGTGGTGGCCCCACTGGATGGCCGCTCCGGCCGTTACGACATCGCCGTTCAAAAGCGCTTCAATAACGCAGTGCTGGCAGTTCCGAGCAACTTCAACGCGCAGTTCGAACGCTTTGAATTTCTGCTGCCGGGCAATCAGGTCAAAGGGTTTGACTACGACCTGATGCTCAAGGGCGACGCATCGACGCAAACGCTGAACGAGCTGCTGCAACGGCATGACGCGGTGGTGTGGGTACAGGTCGACTCTGCGCAAGCCACCGCACCGTGCCTTCCAAATTGCCAAGTGCTCGCCACGCGCTGGGTGGTGAAGGAGCGGCATCGAAGCGGCGAGATTACCTGGGAGAACCTGTGGTGTCCGCACACCTGGCTGTTCAACCGTGAGTGGCTGCTGGTGCGCTAGACAAGCGTTGCGCGACGGTGTGTACGCCAATTCTTCAACGCCACAACGTGCAAGGCGAACCACAGCCACGGGTCAACTACTGCGTCGAACACATTGCCGCTGGGCAAACGTGTGATGACAAACAGCGCCAGCACGATCAAAACCAGCGCGCAACCGCTGGCCTTGCCCCACACCCAAAGTCCGGCCGCCATGACCGAAAAGACAGCCAGTATTGCCGGGCTGTAGCCCCATCGATAAAGCGAGAACGGCAAGATCACAAACGTATCGAGCAACAACAGCCAGCCGAGCAGGATTCCGAGCCATTGCAGCGTTGATGTGGCGGGCGCGAAAGACCGGCGTGTGATGCCCTGCCTGTGCGAAACCAACACCATGGCACACAGGCCGACCGTCATCAAGCTGGGCAGTTGAAAGGCCAACCCCAGCCAGTAGGTTGGTGACCACGGGCCGGGTGCGAACGCCCACGCAGCGATCCCGACGGCGATCCACTTTGCGCGCGGTTTTGACAGACTCTTGGTGAAGTACAGCATTGCAAACACCAGCACCACTGCCCAACACACGGGCAACGCCCAACGCACCAACATCGCCTCAGGCAACAAGGGCGAGGAGGTGGAGAGAAAGGGAGTCCACAGCGAGTTCAAATCCATGGCGATCACATCAGTCTCATTTTGGAGTGGGCTCGAAGTTGTAGCGAGCCCAGGCGATGCGCGTCCGATTCTCGGTGTAGGCCACCCAGACACTGCCATCGGCCCAAGCCATGGATGGATAGGAGAACTCTGCGCTGATCTGGCCGTTTTTGTCACCACGCGCCAGATTGATCGCCAGCGTCCAATCCACGCCGTTACGCGACTCGCTCAAGTCCAGCACCTGGCGCGAGCGCGGCGACGAGTTGTGCGCCAGCAGCAGGCGGTCTGGGGCGAGGGCCAGGGCGGCCACGGAAGTGTCGGGGTTGATGAGCTGGGTTTGCAGCACATCCTGCCAATCCTGCCCCGCATTGGTGGTTTGGGCGATGGCGACGTGGCCGTCAATGCGGTTGTCGCGCATCAAGGCCAGCCAGTGCGACTCGCCCAACGCCAGCAGGTTGGGTTGCAAGGTGTGACGCAGGCTATTGATGCGTGTCATCCCTTTAAAACCACCTTGTGCATCAAACCGCAGCGCGACCGGGTACTTGATACCCAATTCAAAATAAACCGGCAACATCATCCCGCCATCGACCAGCGGCATCGGCGCGCCGCGCACCAGATAGCTGATGTTCCACAGCCAGGACAGAGGCAGGATCTTGGGGCTTGCAAAGGTCAAGCTGCTCACGTTGCGCCCATCATCACTCTGGCGCACATGCAAAATCCGCCCTGCCGCCCAGCCGCCCCAGCCTGTGGCGACGACGAACAGGTGAATTTTTCCCTGCGCATCCAGCCAGGAAACCGGGTTACCCAGCCGCCGCAAGCCGTGCCCCAATTGATCGCCAAAATCGAACCGGTTCACGACAAAACGGGCGGGCAACCACTGCTGCGAGGTGCGCTCAAAGCACGACTGCGCGATCTGCACATCTGGCGCACTCTCACGCTGGCCCGCGAACCAGAAGGCCATCAAGGCACAGCGGTGATTGGGCGGCATCGCCAGCAGGCTGCTGGCGTGCGCGCTGGGGGTATTGGCGGGCATGGGCAGGTGGCCGCGCAAGGGGGGAGATTGGAGTACCAGCGGATGTGTGGGAGCCGCAGCCGCTTGCAGCCATACCGCCTTCGCGGCGGCGGGCGGCGCAGCGCGCAAGCTGATGTCCAGCCCGACAAGCGCCACGCAAACGGCAAGCCCGGCGAGCAGTCTTTGCGCCGTCGTCATCGAACTGCATACCGCACAAGCAACCCCAAAATCACCACGGCACTCTTGGCCTGTAGGTTGATTGAGTTCATGGCGTTGCATTTTCTGTTCTTTGACAACCTTCGACTTTACATTCGATGCATCGCGTTATTTTTAACACGCCCATCGTCAACAAAGTGTTGCGCGCTTTCTGCATCGCTGCGGCTCCCCACATGAATAAGGTAACCCCGAAAAACTAAGGCGACGCGCGAGCTTTGCTACCCAGCAGGCTTGATGATTTTCTTCTTCTTTGCTGCCTTGATTGGTTTTACTGGTTTTACTGGTTTGACTGCTTTTTCGGGCTTTGCAAGCTTGGGTTTCAGGGCCTTGAACGGCGTGCGCGAAATTTTCTGGCTTTTCACGGAAGCATTTGCCGCTCTGGACGCAATGGCCTCCTGCTTTTCCCGGGCGATACGATCCTTCTGCAGTTCATCCACCATGCCCTTGGTACGGGCTGTCGCGTCGTCTGCCTGGCGCTTTTGCTCACTCGTGCGCTTATCGTCAGTCGTCACAACTTTGCCATCAACACACGGCGTTTCGCTGTAGGCATTGCCGCATTTGTACGTGGCCTGCGCGGAAGTTGAGGCACAGGCAATGCACAGCACCATGGAAAAAACAGTTCTGCAAAGAAAAGAAATCATTTTGATTTTTACGGCGTTGGTTGGGTTGGTTGGGGTGGCACGCTCGGGGCAGGGGAATCAAACCTGCTTGCTTCTGGCTTGGGCGCGTTCGGCCTCGGTGACTTGCTGGTGTGAACCTGGCGGGTGGCAGAGTCCATATCGCCAGCTACAAAATCCGGCAGGGCTTTGAGTACACGGCCAATTGACTGATCGATGGCGATACGATGGTCCAGCGACGGTTTTTTCAGCACCCAGTGGATCACCTCTGATTTCACGCCAGGGTGTCCAATGCCCAAGCGCAGCCGCCAAAAATCACCTGTGCCGAGCTGATCGAAAATATCACGAAGACCATTGTGGGTGCCACGGCTGCCGCCAAGCTTGAGCTTGGCATCTCCTGGCGCAAGGTCGAGCTCGTCATAGGCAACCAGAGTCTCCTGCGGCGCGATCTTGAAAAATCGCGCCAACGCGCCGACGGACTTGCCAGATAGGTTCATGAAGGTCTGCGGCTTGAGCAACCACACGGTTTGCCCGTTGACCACGGTGCGGGCCACCATGCCGTGATAGCTCTTGTCCATCGCAGGCGCAACTTTCAGCGACTGAGCCAGCGCGTCAATCCACCAAAATCCGGCATTATGGCGGGTGTTTTCGTATTCCGGGCCTGGGTTGCCCAAGCCAACAAACAGTTTGATCATTGGTGGAATTTGATCATGAAATCAGACGGTAAAACCAGACTGAAATACCAGACTGCACTAGCGGATTGCAAATACCGGACTGAAAAAGCAGAACGGCCCACCGAGGTGGGCCGTTACGCAAATAAGCAATGCAGCTGGAGAATTACTTCTTGGCAGGCGCTTTCGCGGCTGGGGCTTTTGCAGCTGGAGCAGCTTTTCCTGCAGGAGCCCCCTTGGCAGCCGGAGCGCCAGCACCCGTTTTGGCGGCAGGAGCAGCAGCTTTGGCACCTGCGGCTGGCGCAGCAGTGGCACCCGCAGCGGCGGCATCGGCTGGCGCAGGCTCAGCACCTGCCACCATCACGACAGAGACCAGCACCGGGTTGTTCTTGCCATGGGTCACAGCCGTCACGCCCTTGGGCAGCACCACGTCAGACAGGTGCAACGAGGCACCTTTCTTCAGGCCACTCAAATCCACCGCGATGAATTCGGGCAGGTCAGCGGGCAGGCATTTCACTTCAATTTCAGTGACGACGTGGTTGGCAATGCAGCCTTCAGTCTTCACGGCTGGCGAATTCTCGTCACCGCTGTAATGCAACGGCACTTTCATATGCAGCTTGGTATTGGCATCCACGCGCTGGAAATCGATGTGCAGCACGAGTTGCTTGAACGGGTGCATCTGCACGTCGCGAAGCAGCACTTTGCTCTCGGATTTGCCCACTTCCATGTCCAGCACGGTGGAGTGGAAAACTTCCTTTTTCAAGGCGTGCCACAGGGCGTTGTGATCGAGTTCGATCAATTGCGGCTGGCCGGTGCCACCGTAGACGATACCGGGCGTGCGTCCGGAGATGCGCAGACGGCGGCTCGCACCCGTACCTTGCATTGCGCGCTCAAAAGCGACGAATTTCATAATCAATACTCCAATTTAGGAATCCACCGCGACCAGTGTGATTCCGTTTCAAAACGGGCCTGTGCGGCAGAATTACCGAGCTGGCCCACAACGTTCCCCAACCCGAAAGACCTCAAAACAGATCTTGTAGAAATCTCGCAAAAGACTTCGTTCAATTCTTAAAAGAGATTTTCCTGGTCTGAAAACAAACTCATGACTGATTCGCCCCTGGCAATGCGCTGGATCGTCTCGGCGATCAGCGGTGCCACAGACAATTGGCGAATCTTCTGGCACGCTTGCGCGGCCTTGCTCAAGGGAATGGTGTCCGTCACCACCACCTCATCCAATGCGCCGCCGCTGGCGATACGTTCAATCGCTGGGCCAGAAAATATGGCGTGAGTGCAATAGGCATAAACCTTCTTGGCACCGCGCTCCTTCAAAACCTCAGCAGCCGCCACCAAAGTGCCAGCGGTGTCGATCATGTCATCCATGATGACGCAGTTGCGGCCTTCGATTTCACCGATCACGTGCATCACCTCGCTGACGTTCGCGCGCGGGCGACGCTTGTCGATGATGGCCAGGTCGCAGTCGAGCTGCTTGGCCAGCGCACGTGCCCGCACCACGCCACCCACGTCAGGCGAGACGACGATCAGTTCTTCGTAATTCTTGAGACGCACATCACCCAACAACACCGGCGAGGCGTAAATATTGTCCACCGGGATGTCGAAAAAACCTTGAATCTGATCCGCGTGCAAATCCATCGTCAACACCCGCGCCACACCCACCGCCTGCAGCATGTTGGCCACCACTTTGGCGGTAATCGGCACCCGGCTGGAGCGCGGGCGGCGGTCTTGCCGGGCGTAGCCGAAATACGGAATCACCGCGCTGATGCGCTCGGCTGAGGCCCGTTTCAGCGCGTCAACCATGATCAACAGCTCCATCAAATTTTCATTGGTTGGCGCGC
>JANOTE010000626.1:0-1977 GCA_031416195.1 Rhodoferax sp. | reverse complement strand
GTTTGACATGGGTTACACCACGCTGGCGATTCAAATGCCGATCGCGGCCAAAGAGGCGACGGTGGATAACTACTACCCGGCCCTCTTCCCCGAGGCCAGCAGCCGCCTGCAAGCTGCCAACGGCTGGCTGCGCGCGAAGGGTCATACAAAAATTGTCCTTGTCAGCCACACCATGGGGTCGTGGATGGCCAATGTCTACCTGGATCAGTCCGCGCAAAGCAATGCCTACTTGGCGTGGGTTTGCATCTCGCTCACGGGCGGTTATTCATTCGCAGTGCGCAATTACCCGTTCCCGGTGCTGGACTTGTATGGTGAGCAAGACATCCCCGTGACCGTGTCGTCCGCGTGGCGGCGCGCGGGCTCGCTGCGGCTTGCCGCTACGGGTTCCAAGCAGGTGATGATCGCCGGAGCTGATGCGCAGTGGCGCGGCAAGGAGCAGGCTGCGGCGGATGCGATTTAGGAATTTTTGCGGGCACAAGTGCCCTGACGGCCGCCGCGCTAGAACTTGGGCGGAATGATGGGCAGCGAGCTCGACAGCCCGCCATCCACCGCCAGCGCCTGACCATTGACATACGAGGCATCGTCTGAAGCCAGAAACAGCGCCGCATGCGCGATCTCACTGGCCACCCCATAGCGACGCAGCGGATTGAGCTGTCCGATTTTTGCCTCGGACCCGTGGGCCCGCGCCCGCTCGAAGATCGGCTGCGTCATACCGGTTTCAATCAAGCCGGGGCAGATCGCGTTGATGCGGATTCCGGTGCCGGCAAATTGGTTCGCACTGGTCTGCACCAGGCTGATCACGCCCGCCTTGCTGGCGCTGTAGGGCGGCCCACCCGCGCCCGAGCGCAGGCCCGCCACGGACGCGGTGCAGATGATGGAGCCACCCCCAACACGCCCAGCTGCTGGCACCATCACCCGCGCGGCATACTTGATGGCGAGGAATGGGCCAATCAGATTGATCGACAGGATGTTCATCCAGTCCGCTGCCGTCAGGTCGTCATAACGTGGCGCGCCACCGCTCACCCCCGCGTTGGCGTAGACGATGTCCAGAGTGCCAAACTCGCTAACTGCCGCTTGAATGAAAGCTTCAACCTCTGCTTCTTTGGACACATCCGCCACCCGCGCCAGCGCCCGGCCACCGGCTTCGTTGATCGCATCCGCAGTGGCTTGAACTTCGGGCGAGCGATCCACCACAATCAACTTCGCGCCGTGTTGGGCAAACAGCAAACTCGTGGCGCGACCGATGCCGCTGGCGGCTCCGGTGATGACGGCGGATTTTCCTTCGAGACGTTTCATGGGTTTCCTGGATTGTTTGATTTACTACATTTGCAGTAGATTCAAGTTAAAAATGAACCTGCGAGTTAATATTTTTCGCCAAAACCGCTCAAATCATAAAAATATGAATTAAATTCGGCCTTAGCTCCCGTATTTATTACATAATAAGCTACTATATTTATAGTAAATAGTTATACTTTTCCCGCTACCCAGTCCTGCACACTGGCCAACGCGCCGGCCAACTTCGCAGGCTCTGTGCCACCCGCCATCGCCATATCAGCCTTGCCGCCGCCCTTGCCGCCGACTTGGCCTGCGACAAAGTTGACGAGTTCACCCGCTTTGACTTTCTCTGTGCAGTCAGCCGTGACGCCCACGGCTATTTGTACTTTGGCTCCATCCACAACGCCGAGTACAACGACAGCGGATTTGAGCTTGTCTTTGAGCTTGTCCATCGTGTCGCGCAGGGTTTTGACATCAGCTCCTTCAAGTTGCGCCTCCAGAAGTTTGAAGGATTTTCCGTCTTTACCCGTCATGTCCACAGCCTGCGTGACCAACTCATCGCCTTGATTTGAAGCCAGCTTGCCCTTGAGCGCGGCGACTTCTTTCTCCAACGCTTTGACGTGATCCAGCACGTGGTGAATACGGTCGTTCAACTCGGTCACGGGGGCTTTGACGGTTGCCGCAGCCGTGTTCACGGTATCT